>JAFLUK010000136.1 GCA_022508865.1 Oscillospiraceae bacterium
TAATAATCTCCTTCTCTCATCATTGTTAATATTTTACAATAAAATTATATCATTTACAACGATAAGTTACAAGTACATTTGTTGTATTCCAATGTAGAAAATATATGTGCATTTTTGTGCATTTTCACCTGTATTTTGTTCACAATTTTGTGAACAAAATACAATTTTTAAATAAAAAAAGAGCTGTTGCAATTGCAACAGCCCAAACATTTTAATATCCGATTGCATTGAGAATAGCCTCTGTAGTATCCTTGTTGTCTGTACTTGTGATAAGGACAGTTTTGTCAACCCTTTCAATCACCACATAGTCCTGTGTCAGCTTGATAAAATTCTTTCCCTTTTCTTCCTCATAGCCCGAGGTGTTGTTTGCAATGGTGTCGTTGATAATAAAATCTGCACTTTCAACGGAATCAAACTCCAAAAAGGTTGCAACATTTACGTTGCTTTCCTTTGTAAGACCGCAACTCACAAGCCCTTGGTAGGGAAAGAGAGTCAGCTCCTCCTTCGTTGTGTTTATCTCTGTTGTGAACACATATTCCGAAACATCTTCAAGCTTTTCTTTGTATTGCTCCAAGGTAACAGCGTCCTTTGATGGCTCGGGGGCAGTAGAAGAAATCACATTGTTGTTATTTTCGCCGCCACTTCCATTACTATCACTTCTGCTGCAGCCTGCAAGCAGCACCGCAACAAGACACACAATCAACAAAAAGGAAAGTATCTTTTTCATAGTCATTATCCTTTATTAACCAATCATCAGGCAATCATTAACCAATCATAGCCTTGATTTTTTCAAGCACATCCTGTGCATTTGCCTTGCCCTTTGAATTCTTCATTACAAAGCCCATAAGCGCCATAATAGCCTTATCCTTACCTGACTTGTACTGTTCAACAGCCTTTGGATTTGACTCAATAGCCTGTCGGCACAAATTCTCCACAAAGCTGTCGTCAAGACCTGCCATATCTTCTTCACTGATATATTCTGTGCAGGGCTTGCCGCTTTCAAGCATTTTGTCAAGAGTTGTTTTTGCAAGGTTATTCTGAACCTTGCCCTCTTCAATCAGACTGCAAAGCTGATTTAGCTGTTCAGGAGTAGTAGGAATATCAAAGGCTTCCTTCTCTTCCTCTGTCTGAAGAACTCTAAAAATCTGACCGATAATAAAGTTGCTTACTGTCTTTGGCTTTTTAAGCCCCTCAATTGCCTTGTCAAAATATTCAGAAATATTTCTGTATTTTGTAAGAAGGGATGCATCCTTTTCGGGAATATCATATTCTTCCATATATCTTTGGCATTTCTGATGGGGTAGTTCCGGCAAACTTTGTCTGATTTCTTCAATTTCTTCATGGGTTACGTGAATGGTAACCAAATCAGGGTCTCTGAAATAGCGGTAGTCGTGGGCGTCCTCTTTGCTTCTCATAGAGGAGGTTGTGTTGGTTGCGTCGTCATAACGCAGAGTTTCCTGAACAACCTTGCCGCCGCTTTCAATTAAATCTACCTGACGTTCAAACTCATATTCCATAGCCTTTGTAATAAAGGAAATGGAGTTCATATTCTTAATTTCTGTACGTGTGCCCAGTTTTTCACTGCCAACAGGACGAACGGAAATATTTACATCACATCTCATTGAACCTTCCTGCATACGGCAGTCGGAAATTCCGATATATCTCATTACCTGCTGGAGCTTTTCCACATATTCCCTTGCTTCGTCAATAGAGCGAATGTCAGGCTCCGAAACAATTTCAATCAAAGGAACTCCGCCACGATTGTAGTCAACATAGGTGTCGCCGTGGTTGTGGATAAGCTTTCCTGCATCTTCTTCAATGTGAATGTGGTGCAGACGGATTTTTCTTCCGTTTGAAAGCTGAATATATCCACCGATACTAAGGGGCATATATAGCTGGCTAATCTGATAAGCCTTTGAAAGGTCAGGATAGCAGTAGTTTTTTCTGTCCATTTTTGAGATGTTGGCTATTGTGCCGTTTGTGGCGAGACCTGCCTTAATGCCGTATTCAACTACCTTTTTGTTCAGCTTTGGCAGTGTGCCGGGAAGTCCGATACAAACAGGACAGCAATGGCTGTTTGGCTCGCCGCCGAATTCCGTGGAGCAGGAACAGAAGATTTTTGTATCTGTACCAAGCTCAATGTGGGTTTCAAAGCCCGCTACCAATTCATATTTCACAGCTTAACACCCCACTTTGTATCTTTGAATTTTTCGGGACAAGCCTGCTGATATTTGTAAGCAGCATTAAGGATTTGTCCCTCTTTGAATTTGTCGCCGATAATCTGCATACCAATTGGCATACCCTTTTTGTTAAATCCGCATGGAACGGAAACAGAGGGCAGTCCTGCAATATTGATTGGTACTGTGCAGATGTCTGTTAAATATGTTTCAATAGGGTCAGATGTTGCCTGTCCCATTTTAAAAGCGGTCATTGGAACTGTTGGCGCAAGAATAACATCAACATTCTTAAAAGCGTCATCAAATGCCTTGATGATTGTACCTCGAAGGTTCTGCGCCTTTTTGTAGTAGGCATCATAGTAGCCTGCCGAAAGCACATAGGTACCAAGGAGAATTCTCTTTTTAACTTCGTCACCAAAGCCCTCGCTTCTTGTTTTGCAAATCATATCGTGAATACTGTTATAGTGCTCTGTTTTGTAGCCAAAGCGGATACCGTCATATCTGCCAAGGTTAGAAGAAGCTTCTGCACAAGCAAGAATATAATAAACAGGAAGGGCAAATTTCAGGGCAGGCAAGTCAAAATACACAATCTCTGCTCCCATTTCTTTGTACTTCTCTGCGGCTTCAAGAACACATTCCTTAACATCATCCCTTACACCGTCAAGGTATTCTCTTGCAATGCCTATCTTCATACCTTTGATGTCATTGTCAAGAGAGTCAAAGGTACTGCCGTTTTTGTTGCCCTGACTTGTGGAGTCGTTTTCATCATAAACAGAAATACTGTCGTAAACAAGCGCGGCATCTTCTACTGTTTTGGTAATAGGTCCAATCTGGTCAAGGGAGCTTGCATATGCAATAAGGCCGTATCTTGACACAGCGCCGTATGTTGGTTTAAGTCCCACAATACCGCAGAAAGATGCAGGCTGACGGATACTTCCCCCTGTGTCGGAACCAAGACCGAAAGCCGCAATATCACCTGATACGGCAGAGGCAACACCACCTGATGAACCACCTGAAACGTGGTCTGTGTTAAATGGGTTTGTTGCGCCCCCAAAGCAGGAGGTCTCGCATGATGAGCCCATGGCGAATTCGTCCATATTGGTCTTGCCAAGGAGGACTGCATTCTGATTTTTCAGCACTTCCCACACCTTTGCATCATAAATCGGTTTGTAGCCGCCGAGAATTTTACTGCAACAGGTTGTTTCAATACCCTTTGTAGAGATATTGTCCTTCAATGTCATAGGAACGCCCTCAAGAGGAAGGAGTTTTTCTCCCCTTGCAATTTTTTCGTCAACCTTTTTTGCAGTTTCAAGGGCTGTGTCCGGAGTTACCGTAACATAGGCGTTAAGCTCCTTGTTGCTGTCCTCTATAGCCTTAAGATATTTTTTTGTAAGTTCAACACAGGAAATTTTACCGCTTGTAAGCATTTCCTGTATTTTTGCTATTTGTCCCATAGTATACCTCTTACATTTAAAGTTATGCTTGTTTTCTTACAAGGAAGTGATTTTCTGCCTGTTCGGGAGCATTGCTTAAAATTTCCTCAACAGGCAAAGACTCCTTCACATCATCCTGACGAAACACATTGGAAAGGTTGTTAATGTTGTCAAACTCAACACCCTCTGTGTCTGCATTGTTGATAGTATCTGCAAAGTTAACTATCTCCTGCATTGACTGGGTCAGGTTGTCCATTTCTTCCTCGGGAACAAATAATTTTGACAGCAGAGCTATATTTTCTACATCTTCTCTGGTAATCATAGTGTCACCTTCAATTCAAATTATAAGTTTATCAAATATAAGTTTATCTTATTTTTACGTGAACTTCTCTTAACTGTAGCTCTGTTACCTCTCCC
>JAFLUK010000137.1 GCA_022508865.1 Oscillospiraceae bacterium
ACATGGGATCCTTCATCTGAAGCAAACAAGATGACAAAAATAGACGATGACACATATGAAATCATTTATGAAGGAGTCGCAGCAGGCACATACGACTTCAAGATTACAACAAACGGTAAATGGGACGAAGGCGACTACAACCTTGTAGGCGATGCTAAATTTGGTGGCCCTAATGCAGAGATTATTGTTGCAGCGGATAATTCTACTGTAAAAATTGTGTTTGACGGAACAAAGGCCATTGTATATATAAATGGTAATTTGTATACAGTTCCGGCATCAACAGAATCTGCACCGTCTGTAACACAGCCAACCGCCGCGTCAACGCAACCTACACCTTCTGTGACACAGCCAACCACCACATCAACAAAGCCCGTTGTTACAAATCCTCCTGTGAAAGTCAAAAAGAATAATCCTATTAGTGTAACAGTAAAGAACAAGACGATAAAGGCAAAGTCACTTAAAAAGAAAAAAGCTGTTGTAAAGGCAATCACTGTAAAAAAAGCCCAGGGCAAGGTTACATTCAGTAAAATCAGCGGTAACAAAAAATTTACTTTAAATAAGTCCACCGGTAAGATTATCATCCCAAAAGGTACAAAAAAAGGTAACTATGGCATCAAAATAAAAGTTACAGCCAAAGGTAATTCAAAATATAAATCAAAAACAGTAATTAAGAAGATTACAATAAAAATCAAGTAAAAATTTTTCCAAAAAGCCTGTGAGTTTTATCACTCACAGGCTTAATTTTATATATTATTAATATTATCATTTTTTCATCTGTGCTATTTTTACTAGGTCTGCATTGCTGATTTTGCCATCATCAATTACATTTGCAGCTATTCGGAAATAGACAGATAAATCCCTTTTGTTCAGCAAATAATCCATAAGCAATTTTATGTCCTTTGTATTTATGCTGCCTTCACCGGTAATATCACCATCAACAATAGCAACAAGGCTATTTGTGTTTCCGTCTTTAGTCAGCTTTACAACCATTCCTGTTCCTATATAACCACTGGTTTTCTCTGTACCGCCTTTAATTACAGCCGCTTCATATCCACGCTTATTCAGCTCTTTTTTAAAGGAAGAAATACTTGTAGAGCCGCAAATATTTGTAATGTAGCCGGGAGTAATCTTATATACCAAGTTTTCATTACTAATATTTTCATTATCATCATTGTCAGATGGTTTATTATCTATATTTCTTTTCAAATCACTTTTTGATAATATGTACACTCCTGAATTTGTAAAAGCGTATATACTGTTGTTATCTGCATACAGTTCCTTTATTTTCTCCGTTAACTTGCAGTACTTTGTAGCTTTATTGCTTACAAAAGGGGAATAGGAGATAATTTTCCCATTTCCGTTAATAATACCCGAAGAAAACACAGCGGTAAGATTATTTGTATATTTGTTTATTACACTATAGTTATCTCCTAAATTATAAATCTTATTTTCAGAAGCAGCGTATTTGTCATTTAAAAATGTAATAGGGTAATTAACATAATTTTCACCAAGCTGTTTTATATTGAGATTTTTAATTATATAGCTTTTCTTGTCAGTAAGAACATATATACCATTTCCGTCATAGGTAGTAACCTGATTTATACAGTCAATAAACTTAAATTTCTTAATCAAGTCACCATGCTCTGAATAAATATAAAGCAAATTCTTGCTTGAACCTACAAGATAAAAGTTTCCCTCTATATCAGGGGAGAAGTAAAAATCACTTATAACATCAAAATCTCCGATTTTTTTATAACTGTAATTCTTTGTTTTTGCATTGTAAACCGCAATTTTAGTATAGTCATCATCTGTGAGAATAAGAAAATAAAATCTATTGTTAACAAAGTGACAGTAACGAATGGTATTGTCAAACTTAACCTTTGTATATTCTTTTCCAATAGTGTTTATCATTGCCTCATTATTCTTCACAGAAATGTAGTAGGAATTATTGTTATCGGAAAAAAAGTAATGCTCATTACCGCCAAATGTAGAATAGTTAAATTTGGTTGAAGCAAATGTACTAAAAACAGAAAAAGTAGTTAGCATTAGCACAATCATTGCAAAAACTGTCCTTTTCATAAGAAAACCGCCATATAATGAGATTTTAGTATATTGTTCATTATACAACATTATAAGACAAATTACACATTTAAGTGAATACTATTCACTTATTAATTTTCATAAAATAAAAAGCTGATGCTAAAGAATACAATAGCATCAGCCTGATTTACAAAATATCAAAATTCATTTTTTACATTTCTGCTGAAAAGTGATTCCAAAGCGGGGAGAATATCCTTGCCTTCAAACAGTACCTGATAGAGTTGAGTAACAATAGGCATTTCAATATTTTCTTTCTGCGAAATCTTATAAATCGCCTTTGTTGTCATCACACCCTCGGCAAGCTTTTCAAATTTGTCGCCTTGTGCAAACTTTTCACCATACATTCTGTTGTGACTCCATTTGGAAAACAAGGTAGCCTCATAGTCACCAAGATGGCAAAGTCCGTAGGCGCTTCTTCCGTTACCGCCCATAGCAGTAATAAAGTCAGATATTTCCCTTGGCGCCCTAGCCATCAAAGCACCTTTCATACTTGTATAACCAAGTCCGTCAAGCATACCTGCACAAATACCAATAACATTTTTTGCAGCAGCGCCGATTTCTGTACCAATCAAGTCAGTACCAATATAAAAGCGTATCAGTTCACTGTTAAACTCATTAACAAGCTTTAGCTTAACAGCTTCATCTTCACTGTCAATAACCATACAGTTGGGAATTCCCTTAACATAGTCTTGAGGATGTCCCGGACCAACCCAAACCGCAACCTTTGTTTTGTCCTTGTCAACAAAATCATAGACAACCTGTGTAAGTCTTTTTCCTGTAGTTTCCTCAATGCCCTTCATACAAAGAACAATTGTCTTACCATCAAGATTATATTTTGAAATATCAGTCATATATTCCCGTAGATGCTGACAACTGATAGAAATAACAATAACTTCAGCTCTGTTTACAGAATATTCCAAATCGGAAGAAATCTCAATAGAATCAGGAAAAGACAGATAGTCATTCTTTCTTGTTTCTTTAAGTGTAATAAATTCAGGAGCGTCTTCAAGACCGCCCGAAAGTACACTGTGTCCGATTTTATCAAGGTACCATGCGATACAGCTACCCCAGCGACCGCAGCCAAGTACAGATATTTTCATTATAAATCCTCGCTATGTAAAAAATATAAAGATACCCCGCCTGACCGTAAATGCTTAAATATAACCTGCCTACATAAATGACAGGTGGGTGCACTCCCACGGACTTTAGGATCCCTGATTAATAATCAGGTCTTCAACACCATCAATGGAGACCATGCTCCCAATTTAAAAGTTGTAGGGTTATTTTTGCATATTCGCAAGCCAGGCAGGGAAAAAATAATTATAATATAATATTTAAAATTCTGACAAAGAATTAAACCTCGTCGTTAAACAATTCTTCAAATCTTTGTTCAAATTCTTCTGCAAGTGCATCAAGGAGTACTTCATCGTCAAGTTCAGCCAATTCTTCTTCGCCGTCTTCGCCCTGAACTACCTCCATAATGTAATATTCCCCGGAATCGTTCACACTATCCTCTGCATCATCAAAAACAGGGTAAAGTGCATAAAATTCACCATTGTCATTTTCAATTTTATCGAGAATTTCAAAGTTGTGTTCATTGCCTTCTTCATCAACCAAAGTGATGAGATCAGGTGTAAATTCCTTATCCATTTAATTCACCTCATTTATTTTTATAACTGTATTTTACCCCATATTACTATGTGAAGTCAAGAGTATTTATATGTTATCTGTAATAATTTTATTTTATAAATAAGTACAGTATAAATTAATATTGATTTAATCTAAATTATG
>JAFLUK010000138.1 GCA_022508865.1 Oscillospiraceae bacterium
CGTCTACCCACTCGCCGCCTGCATCTACATCCCAATTCATTTCATCAGGCTGATGCTGATTCAGTTCTTCATCGTAATTTTTTAGGGTCTCCATTTCAAACTCGGTGTCACAGAAGGGGCACTTCATCTTTTGTATAGAGCTGTCAAATTCAATGGCACCACCGCAACAAGGGCATTTATACTCTTGTAATACAGGCATTTTGTTCACTCCTTATTATTTTTTGTTATATAATCAGCATTTCATAATCAGTATTTCAGGGCATACCTGAAAAGGCACACCCTGTATTTTAAAATAAATATTACTGAATGTCGTTGTCGTCAAAAACATCTCCGCATTCAGGGCAGAACTTTGGTGGGTTGTGAGGGTCTTCAGGTGTCCAACCACACTTGTCGCATTTATAAAGAGGAGCATCGGCAGGTTTTTTCTGTCCGCATTCCATACAGAACTTACCCTTATTTACTGCGCCGCAGGAGCAGGTCCATCCATCCTGTGTAACAGGCTTTGGTGTACCGCATTCTACACAGAACTTACCTGTGTTTTCTTTTCCGCAGCTGCACTGCCACGAATTCTGTGCAGGAGCTGTTTGCTGCTGTGCCTGCTGCTGCATTTGCTGTTGCATCATCTGCTGTTGTTGAGCCTGCTGTTGCGCACCCATCTGGAACAAATTCTGGGCATTAACTCCGCCTGACTGCTGGGCCATACCCATACCCATAAATCCCATCATCGCACCGTTTTCGTTGGCGGCTGCTGCTTTCATGGCATCTGCCTGTGCTCCAACAAGAGTTGCGGCTGCCATTGTTGGGTCTTTCATAATAGCAGTACGCTGTGCCTGCTTGATAAGCTCCTGATCTTCTTTTGGCAGGGTGATTGGATTAAGGGCAATTGATACAACTGCAAGACCTCTCAATTCTCCCCACTTCTTTGTGAGAGCCTCATTCATAGCCTCGGAAAGTATCTCTGTTTGACCTGAAAGCTCATTTGGACGAACTTCCTTGTTTGAAATATTTGCAAATGCAGGCTGTAGTGCGCTGATAAACTCTGTTTTCAGCTGATTTTCTATTTCTGAACGAGGATATTCCCTTTCAATATTGCCGCATACATTTGTATAGAAAAGAATCGGGTCAACAATTTTGTAGGAATACAAACCACTGCAACGAACAGACACATCAATGTCGAGTCCGATTTTTTTGTCTACAACTCTGAAGGGAATTGGATTTGGTGTTCCAAATTTGTTGTCCATTAATTCCTTAATATTAAAATAGTATACGCGCTGATCCTTGCCTGTATCGCCACCATATGTAAAACGCTTACCGATAGTCTTGAATGTGTCTACAATTGATTTACCAAGGCTGCCTGAAAAAATACTTGGCTCTGTGGATTTATCGTATGTATATTCACCGGGAACTGCACAAACGTCTACAACCTTGCCCTGCTCTACGATAATCATACACTGGCCGTCTGCAACTGCAATACCCGAGCCGTTTGTAATGATATTCTCACTACCCTTGGTATTAGAGGAACGTCCTGAAACTCTCTTTTGACCCTTTACAACCAAGATTTCCTTTGGAATAGCATCACAGTAGAAAAACTCTTTCCACTGGTCTGCCATTACTCCGCCTGCTGAACCAATTGCTGCTTTAATAAGACCCATAATAATACTCCTTTTTGAAATTATTTTGTAAATTGCTTTATAATTAAATTAACACTATTATTTTAACAAATATTTCTGATTTTTTCAACAACTTTTTCACCTTTATCCTTTATATTTTTTGTTATTATGAATAAGTTAGAATAAGTTGTGAATATAAGTTACCAAGCAAATTATAATTAATATTAGTAAAAAAATTGAGAAATATCTAAAACTTAATTTTTTGTGATTTTATACATAATTCAAAGAAAATCTTTGTGTAGAATTATCTAATAATATATGATATAATTGATTATATATTATTCAGGAGGAAATTTACTATGGTAGTAAGTGACATTATCAGTATTTTAAAAGGCGAAGTTATCTGCGAAGGTGACTTATCTCAAGAAATAAAAACTGCCTGCGGCAGTGATATGATGAGTGATGTTCTTGCCTTTGTTAAAGACCAATCCGTATTGCTCACAGGACTTGTTAACCCCCAGGTTGTGAGAACTGCGGAAATGATGGATATGGCTTGTATTGTATTTGTAAGAGGTAAAGAGCCTGATCAGTCTATTATTGACCTTGCAGAGAGCCGTGGCATTACTCTTATGAAAACTGATTTCAGAATGTTTACAGCTTGCGGTCTTTTGTATTCTAACGGTTTGTCCGGAGGATGCAAGGTATGAGTGGAGGTTTTCATCTTAAATATGAGGTTCCCGGTGATGATTTTACCAGAGCCGGAGAAGCCAGCGGTGCTGTTAAAAAGCGTTTAAAGGCACTTGGTTTTGATCAGAACGCTATCAGAAGAGTATCCATTGCTATGTATGAGGCAGAAATTAATATGGTTATCCACGCCAACGGCGGATACTGTGATGTTGACATTTATCCTGACAGAGTGGATATTGTACTGGTTGACTCGGGTCCCGGTATTCCCGATGTTGAAAAGGCTATGCAGGCAGGTTTTTCTACTGCACCCGATAATGTAAGAAATTTAGGCTTTGGTGCAGGTATGGGCTTGCCCAACATCAAAAAATACACAGACGAAATGCGTATTGAAACAGAGCTTGGCGTTGGTACAAAGCTATACCTTTCTGTTCACGTAAACAATGATAAGGATTAAGTAACATCGGTTTTTACTTAATAGACATAATAGTTTTATAGATTTATGCACACATAATGGTTAATTCTTTGCCGTTGTATGTGCAATGTCAGGTATACTCAATTTAACATTTGGTTTAATAATAGAAAATTTAGAGGTAGAGAAAATGCAGAAGTATTTTCATTCGGTTGAGCTTGATTTAGATAAGTGCTGCGGCTGCACAAACTGTCTGAAAAGATGCCCCACCGAAGCAATCAGAATACACGAAGGCAAGGCTCGAATCTTGTCTGAACGATGTATTGACTGCGGTGAATGTATCCGCATATGTCCTCACAGAGCAAAGAGGGCTCGCTCTGCTATGCTGGAGGATATTGAAAAATTTAAAATCAAGGTGGCAATTCCTGCGCCTTCACTATTTGGTCAGTTCAACAATCTTGATGACATTGACTTTGTTCTTAACGGCTTAAAGGCAATCGGATTTGACTACATTTTTGAGGTTTCCCGTGCCGCTGAACTTGTATCTGAAGCTACAAGACAGCTTATGGAAAAGGGAAATCTCCAAATGCCTGTTATCAGTTCTGCCTGCCCTGCTGTTGTAAGATTGATAAAAATTCGTTTTCCTGAACTTTGCGACAATGTTATTCCTCTGCTTGCGCCAATGGAGGTTGCGGCAAAAATGGCACGTAATGAGGTTAAAAAGAATTCAGGACTGTCTGACGAAGATATTGGTGTTTTCTTCATTACTCCCTGCCCTGCCAAAGTAACAGAAATTACATCACCAACAACAGGAGAAAAATCTGCCTGCGACGGGGCTATTGCAATATCAAAAATATATCCGAAACTTGCCAATGCAATGGATAAGCTAAAGACTATTGAGCCTATTGCTCATTCCGGTCTTATCGGTGTAGGCTGGGCAACCAGCGGCGGAGAAAGCGCCGCAATGCTTGGCAGCAAATATCTTGCCGCTGATGGCATTGAGAATGTTATCAGAGTTCTTGAAGAACTTGAAGATGACCACATAAGGGATATTGAATTCATTGAGCTTAATGCTTGTTCCGGAGGATGTATCGGCGGTGTACTCACTGTTGAAAATCCATATGTTGCACAGGCTCGTA
>JAFLUK010000139.1 GCA_022508865.1 Oscillospiraceae bacterium
ATTGTTTCCATTCTCAAATATTCATTAAGGTGTTTCATCATAGCTTCAGCTTCATTAATTTCTCTCTCTAAATCATCAACAGGTGTAACTTCAAGATTAATGAATTCCTCTGCAACACCAATATCCGCATCAAGTTTAGCCTTTGCCTTTTCAAAATTAGCTTGAGCTATCTTTACCTTATCCTGGTACTTATCATTAAGTGTAAGCATTTTTTCTTTTGCTGACTGAATTTCAGCCTGTAAGCGTGATATTGTTGAATTAAGGTTGTCACGCTCTGAATTGATAGCCTTTTCAGCTGTAGCAATAGCGATTTCTTTACTGGCTTCAAGTCCTCTTAGTTTATTGTTATAGTTATCTTTAAAGGACTTGGCCCTTTCAATTTTATTATTCATATCCTTTATAGACATGAGTTTCGAATACCTTGCGGCTAGGTCATAATTTTTCCATTTTTCCACCTGGTAATCGTCAGGAATATCCATTGCAATATCGTGAATAAATGCAGTTTTATTGCATATATCACGGTTTATATCCTGCCTGCTTTGAAAATACACACCGCTTTCTGCCTGAATATCATTCAGCACTTGAAGAATATTCTGGTCATAGTCCACACCCTGGGGAATTTCTCCAAACTTTTCTTTTATCCAATTCATATCCCATTCAAAATCAATTAAATCAAGAATTGCTCTGTTTTGCTCCTGCTTTGTCATTTGGGTAAACTCAACTGGATTTAATTGGAGAGATGTTACAATTGACTTTAAAAAGGTTTCAGGTTTAGTTATCCTGTTGCCGTTTTCTTTGATGTTAATAGAATCTGCTTTGTTTTTTCTTGCTTTCCGGTCGATAAGCAATCCACTATCAGTTTCAACAATAATTTCACCTTCTGTTGCACCATTCTTGATAACCCAATCACGGTTAGAAGAATTGGTCAAAGCATATCGAATAGCATCTAGTACAGATGTTTTTCCTGCTCCCTTTTTACCTGTTATTTCTATACTTTGTCCGTTAATCTGTTGTTCAGATATACCGAATAATGATTTAATTGTTATTTTAGATGTTTTCATTTTTTCCTCCTTGACAATTTTTAATAAACTGTTTAAAATATAAGTAGAATAATTTTCTATTGCCGTGTAGGAATTGCCGTTCCTATGCGGCTTTTTCTTTGGTTAATTAAGCAAAAACCTGTGTATTCCTCAAAAAGACCTGTTTCTTTAATCAAATTGAGCAAAGCTTTATTGTTAGAGTTTCTATATGCGGCTTTGAACAATTCCTCTTTTAAAGTGTTATACTTAACCGCTAACTTACCATATTCTTTGTCCAACTTATCACATCCTTTCCAGTTTAGTGTTTTATCATTCTCCGGTATTGAAAGAAGTTAAAAGGTTTATTGATTCCAACAGCGTAGCAATTATCACAATACACAAGATACCTAATGAAAAAATTAATCATTTTCTGAAACACCTTTTCTTGTCAGCTTGACGTTTGAATTGAAAGCCCATACCATAAATGGGATAAGAAAAGCCATAAGCTCACCGCCATATCCGTTAGCAGGTCTTATTATATTTGCATAATTGTGTGCAACCGCAAATATGATTATGGACACAGCAGATAAGACAACATAAGCTATGATTGTGTTTCTTATCTTTCGTATTTTTTTCTTTACCTTTACTTCACTGCTTGTAAGCGGTACCGCTGTACCAAGTGAATGTTTATGCAAATTCCTCATTTTTTCACTTCCTCTTGTTTTACATAAAGTTGTTAGATATACATTTGCTGATGTTGTCCAACATTTTCTTTTTGATTGGTTCTGTTATTTCTTTTGGCAAGTACCAAGTTACATTGCCGTCCTCATCTACTTCGTACCACAAGACCTTTTCTCCGTCGATAGTAAGATACATTTTGCAAGTCATTTTTTGTCTTGCCATTTTATCACCTCACTTCAATGTATGTTTTTGTCGGATTGTCCAATTACTATGTGTTTTTCTCATCCCCTCCTTTTAATAAATTGCACCTATGCTGATTCTGAACAAGATTATTTAGTAACTTATTAAGTTACTTTGCTTGCAAAAAAAATAGTCATTGGGTCTTTGATATCTAAAAAGAAAATCATTTTTTCGATTTCATCACTCCCAAAAACACCTTTTTTCATCCTGTCATAAAAGGTCTTTGTTGATATGTCCAGTTTTTTTGCAACATCTGCCTGGGTTAAGCCCTTTCGTACAATGCAAGCCTTTAATTCGTTGACGTCTATCATTTAATCACCTCCGTAACTTTTTAAGTTACCTTATTTTATCATACGATTGTGTAACTTGTCAAGATATTTTTTACTGTTTTTTTGAAAGTTTTTTCTTGACAAGTTACTGCATATACGTTATTATGTTAGTAACAAATTTGTTATTTCAGGTGAAAAATATGACTATTGGACAACGAATTAAAATATCACGCGAACATAAAGGATTAAGTCAAGTTGAACTTGCGGATAAAATTAAAATCAGCAAACAAAACCTTTACAAGTATGAAAATGATATTATAACAAATATTCCGTCTGATAAAATAGAAGATATGGCAAAAGTTTTAGAGGTCTCACCATCGTATTTAATGGGTTGGGAAGAAAAAAGCAAAGAACCCACTATCCATGAATTACCAAACGACAAAGTTTTTATGATACCCATATATGACAGTGTATCGGCAGGCTTTGGGGCAGTGGCTCAAGATTATGTTCTTGGGTATATGCCTACATACATTACTTGTCCCTCTGAACAGGAACAATATTTGTGGGTAAATGTGCAGGGTGACAGTATGTCCCCTCTTATTGATGATGGAAGTAAAATTCTTGTAAAAAAGCAAACTTCTGTTGACAGCGGACAAATCGGTGTTGTTCTTATTGATGGCGAAGAAGCTGTTGTAAAAAAAGTGAAATATGGTACGGATTGGATTGAATTACAATCAATTAATCCTTACTACCCACCTCGCAAATTTACAGGTTCTGATATCAAAAAAGTAAAGATACTTGGCCTTGTTAAAGAAGTCAGCAAAACATTGTAGACGCATAAAATGGAATTTATTGATGCTTTCAAAGGAAATCGATATAAAAATTATTAAGGAGGTTTTAAAAATTATTGATTTTCAAAACGGTTCTTTTATTAAATTAAAAATGGTAAACCCTGCCGACGGTGCCAGTATGGTACAACAATTACTTATTAACGGTGAAAACGTTGTATCGGCTTACAAGGGTATACGTGACTATGTTATCTTCACTAACAAGCGTATTGTCTCTATTAATGTACAGGGAGTGACAGGTAAGAAAAAAGACTATACTTCTTTGCCTTATTCTAAAATTAGTGCGTTCTCTGTTGAAACAGCAGGACATTTTGACCTTGATAGCGAGCTTGAATTATGGTTTAGTGGTTTAGGCAAGGTTAAATTTGAATTTTCAGGCAATTCAAACATTGTTCAAATTGGGCAGTTGATAGGTTCCTATGCACTTTAATAAACAACAAAACTAAAATTAAGGAGCGTTTAAAAAATGAATAATCAAAATGAAACAAAAACGGCAAAGAAACCTTGGTACAAAAAATGGTGGATATGGGTTATAGTCGCTGTAGTAGTTATCGGCGGTCTCGGTAGCTCTTTATCTGAAAAAAATAGCGACAAGAAAGTTACCCCCACTTCTTCCACTGTTGCCAAAGACAAAAACACCGCAGCCGAAACAACAAAAGAAGAAACTCAACCGCCTACAGAAAGCCCAAAAGAAGTAGAAAAGAAG
>JAFLUK010000014.1 GCA_022508865.1 Oscillospiraceae bacterium
ATGGTGTTGAAAGAAGTAGAAAATGAAAAAGAAAACTTTGGCAAAAGCGATTTTGGCAAGGGCGAAAAGGTTATGGTGGAATTTGTTTCCGCAAATCCAACAGGTCCTATGCATATGGGCAACGCAAGAGGCGGCGCCCTTGGTGACTGTCTTGCCGCTGTTCTTCACAAGGCAGGCTATGATGTATGGAGAGAATTTTACGTCAACGACGCAGGTAATCAGATTGAAAAATTTGCCTGCTCTCTGGAAGCAAGATATTTGCAGATTTACGATTCATCTGTAGTATTCCCTGAAGACGGCTATCAGGGCGAGGATATTACTGTTCTTGCAAAACTTTACAATGATGAAAACGGCGACAAACTTCTGAATGTATCTTCGGAAGATAGAAAGCAAACACTTGTTGACTTTGCACTTCCAAAAAATATAAGCAAAATGCAGTCGGATATGGCAAAGTACAAAATTAACTATGACAAGTGGTTCTTTGAAAGCGAGCTTCACAACAGCGGAGCTGTTAAGGAAGTTGTGGACATTCTTACAGAAAAAGGGCTTACCTATGAAAAGGAAGGCGCTGTTTGGTACAAGAATGCACAGGTGGTTACCGAAAAACTTCTTGCTGAAGGTAAAAAGCAGGACTACATTGACAAGCTGGAGCTAAAGGACGATGTTCTTATCCGCCAAAACGGAAACCCAACCTACTTTACTGCCGACATTGCCTACCACAAAAACAAGTTTGACAGGGGCTTTAACACCCTGATTGATGTTTGGGGCGCCGACCACCACGGCCACGTTATGAGAATGAAGGGCGCAATGGACGCAATCGGCTACAACGGCGACAAGCTTGATGTTGTGCTTATGCAGCTTGTTAAGCTGGTTCGTAACGGTGAGCTGGTAAAAATGAGTAAGCGTACAGGCAAGGCTATTCAGCTTGCAGATTTGCTGGAAGAGGTTCCTGTTGACTCTGCAAGATTCCTCTTTAACACAAGAGAAGCAAACAGCCAGATGGACTTTGACCTTGACTTGGCTGTTAAAGAGGACAACCAAAACCCTGTGTACTATGTTCAGTATGCCCACGCAAGAATTTGCTCAATTATAAAGGCTCTTGAAAAGGAAGGCATTACAATCCGCAGTTGCAGTGAGGATGAGCTTACCATGCTGAACGCTCCCGAGGAGCTTGATATTATCCGACACCTTGCTTCCTTTGAGGAGGAAATCATCAGCGCTGCAAAGGACTATGACCCAACCAAGATTACACGCTATGTAACAGTTCTTGCAACATTGTTCCACAAGTTCTACAACGCTTGCAGAGTTAAGGGTGATAATGAAGTTCTTACACAGGCAAGGCTTAACCTGTGCGTAGCTGTTAAAACAGTTATAAATAACGTGCTTACAATGTTCAACATTACCTGTCCCGACACAATGTAATCCACATAAATGTAAACCATAAAAAACAGACTACTCCGTAACGGAATAGTCTGTTTATTTATTGTATTAAAGCATTATGCAAGGGCTTCCTGCTCCTTTTTGGGAAGAGTGTTTTCCTGACTGTTTCTTCTTGCAATATCCTTTCTGAACAAAAATCTGAATATTGTTCTTACACAGGGCTGAATAAAAAACAGCTGTGTGAAAAAAGCAAATGGAAAGTTGTAGCACATCAGCTTCAACCAATTTGCAAGGAGAGTTAAAATGTCAAATTCACCATAGTAGGGATAATACAGAAAAGCCGCAATAAAGCTCATTGCAGGGCACATAAGCGCCACTGTGGCGCATATGATTGCAGTTTCAAACAGCATTGGGTGGTCTTTTACAGGATTAAACACTCTGCTTGCCAGCTTGAAAGACAGTGGACTTCCCATAATATTTTCAAGGAGATAGGCAAGGCAAAATTCAATCAATATGCAAGCCCACAAGGGCAAATATGTACCACACATATAAACCCCGCCTGATTTGCTGATTGCTTCCAGAACAGATGTTGTTCCCTTCACTTCCATAAGCGTACTGCCGTTTACCACATAAAGACTAAAGAACACAAATGCGTGTACTGTAATCACCACTGTAATAAAGGCAAATACCATTCTTTGAAATTGATTTCTCGGCATAAAAATTCCTCTTTTCCGGCCACAAAAAAAGACACCTGTAGTACAAAATCAAAATACATACTCTGTAATCAGATTTATGTGCAATGCACTACATGTGTCAATATGTGTCCTATTAAATTTCCTATACATTATATCATTTTTTTACCCATTTGTCAAAAGGTGACAGTAACTTTTAAGAATATAAGACCAATACTCCACATCTGCTTCTTTTGTAACGGAACAAAAGAGAATTTATCTGTTGACTTTTTTTAAATTAATGATTACAATTAAAACACAAAATTTCTAAAGGTTTATGAAAGACCTTGCTAAATGATTTTTATTTTAATATAAAGATTTTTACGGAGGACAAAACAGTGTCAATAAAAGCAGTTTATCCCGGAACCTTTGACCCCTTTACAAACGGTCATCTGGATATGGTAAAAAAGGCGTCAAGGCTTTTTGATAAGGTGTATATCCTCATTGGTGTAAACACAAACAAAAAGCGTTCTTACAATACAGAGCAAATGAAACAGGCAATTGAACGTTCCCTTGAAGAAATTCAAATCAAAAATTGTGAGGTGGTTGTTTACAATGGCCTGACAGCTCAATTTGCAAAGGACAACAACATCGGCTATATGATAAGAGGGCTACGCAACAATCTGGACTATAACTACGAAGAAAACATTGCAGAGGTAAACAAGCTTGTAAATCCACAGCTGGAATATGTATATTTTCGTGCCGAAAATGTTGCAGTTTCATCATCAATGGTAAAGGAGCTTAATTCCTACGGACAAAATGTCAGCAAATATGTTCCCCCTGCGGTAATGGAAGTTATTGCAGAAAAATAAAATCATAAGAATGTCTTACACAAATCATTATCAGATAAAAAACGGACAACATTCTCAAGCAGAGATTGTTGTCCGTAATTTTTTGCTTATAACTTAAAGAATATTGCCTTTAAAATCAGCCCACAAACATATTACTTCTCTTTTTGAAGTAAATGTAGTTAACAAAAATCATAATAATACTAACTACAACAGAAATAACGTTTGATGAATAAGCACTTGCACTGATAAGACTGCCAACACTGGAAGCAACGCCGATAATATAGAAAATGTTTATCAAAGCATTAAGACCATATACAGCCAATAACAATGTAGGGCCTTTCTTCTTATATCCTGCAAGCTGAATTCTTGTAACCACTGCCAATGCAGCAGCTCCAAGCATAAGAATTGCTGTTATAATGTCAATTGCCCTAAGTGACGGGAACACAAGGTATACATATGTTCCGCCGCTTCCATACTGTGTGCCTGCAAAAAACTGAATAGCGTTAATCACATTTACAACAGCACCTGCAAACAAAGCAAAATAAATCAGGAACTTAAACCAACCCATAGGCTGTGCTGTCTGAATATTCTGCTGCTGAACATACATTGGCTGGGCAGGTTGCACCGGCTGGTTTGGCTGCTGACCGTACATTGGCTGACCCTGTTGCTGAAGGGGTGTTCCGCACTGGTCACAAAAGGCTGTTCCATCGGGTACATTTGCATTACATTTTGGACAAATCATAATTATGAACTCCTCTCATTTTTATAAATTGATTGTAACAAATAGCCTGTTATTTGTCAATATTTTTCAGTATTCCCTAAATTATTGCAAAACATAAATTTGCGGTAATAAGCCTTACCCAAATTATTCATCTCCAACAAAAAACGCCACTCGTAGTGAATGGCGTTTTTATAAAAATTATTCTTTTGTTTCTTCTGTCTTTCTGGGCACTCTCTTGGAAGGTGTCTTTGGAACAGTAGTTTTCTTTGCAGGCGCCTTTTTCTTGGCAGTTGTTTTTGTAGTTGCAGTTGCTTTCTTTGTAGTTGTTGACTTCTTTGCAGTTGTCTTTTTGGTTGTTGTCTTTTTCTTTGCAACCTTCTTCTTCGGAGGCTCAACCTTTTCAACACACTTAAAGAACATTGCGCTCATTGGCGGAACAGACAGATTAATGCGATAGTCACAATCATGCATCGGTGTGTTCTCAGCCATAATTCTGTGTCCGTTTGTAATGCCGTAACCGCCGTACTTTTCGTCGTCGGAGTTAAACACCTCGTCATAGAAACCATATTCAGGCACACCGATGTTGTAGTCAACTCTGTGCATTGGCTGGAAGTTCATTACACAAACAATGTGGTTGCCGTCCTTGTCCATTCTCTGGAAAGCAATAATAGACTGTGTATAGTCGTCGTGATGAATCCACTTGAAGCCGTCCCAGTTGTCATCAATCTGGTGCATTGGTTTTTCTGTAAGATAGAAGTTGTTAAGGTCCTTAACATAGTCCTTAAATCTCCAGTGCTTCTCAAATTCAAGAAGATTCCACTGAATGCTCTCTGTGGAGTTCCATTCGTCAAACTGACCGATATCGGAGCCCATAAATGTAAGCATCTTACCTGGGTGAGCCGCCATATAGCCAAGGAACAATCTTACGCCGGCAAACTTCTGGTCGTAGTCGCCCGGCATTTTATTAATGAGAGAACCCTTGCCGTAAACAACTTCGTCGTGAGAGATTGGCAAAATAAAGTTCTCGCTGAAGCAATACATAAATGAGAATGTAAGGTTATCATGGTGGAAAGGTCTCCACAGCGGATCAAGGGACATATAGTGAAGCATATCGTTCATCCAGCCCATATTCCACTTGTAGTCAAAGCCAAGACCGCCGTCCTCAACAGGACGTGTAACCATCGGCCAGGATGTACTTTCCTCGGCAATCATCATTGCGCCGGGGTGATACATATGAACAACAGTGTTAAGTCTTTGCAAAAATTCTACAGCTTCAAGGTGTTCTCTTCCGCCGTATTTGTTGGCTACCCATTCGCCGTCACGACGGTTGTAGTCAAGATAGAGCATAGATGCAACAGCATCAACTCTGATACCGTCAATGTGATAAATATCAAGCCAATACATAGCAGAGGAAATGAGGAAAGAAATAACCTCGTATCTTGCATAGTCAAATACATAGGTACCCCATTCCTTGTGCTCTCCGCGTCTGGAATCAAGGTACTCATAGCAGGTTGTGCCGTCAAAGCGGCCAAGACCGTGGGCGTCCTTTGGGAAGTGGGCAGGTACCCAGTCAAGGATAACGCCAATGCCTGCCTGGTGACAGGTGTCGATAAAGCTCATAAAGTCAAACGGTGTACCATAACGTGATGTGGGAGCAAAGTAGCCTGTTACCTGATAACCCCAGCTTCCGTCAAATGGATATTCTGTAATAGGCATCATTTCAATGTGAGTATAGCCCATTTCCTTTACATACGGAACAAGCTCTTCTGCCAGCTTTTTGTAGTCAAACACGCTGCCGTCCATATATTTACGCCATGAACCTGCATGGATTTCGTAAATATTCATCGGCTTTTCAAGGTGATTTGTCTTATCCTCTCTCTCCATCCACCGGGAGTCGCCCCAATTATAGCCGAAAAGGTCAAATACAACAGATGCATTGTCGGGACGAACCTGTGAATAAAAGGCGTAGGGGTCGGACTTCAGCTGTTTTTCAAACCAAGGTGTTTCAACACAATACTTGTAAATATCTAAATGCTTAACCCCTTCAATAAACAGCTCCCAAACACCAAGTTCACTGATTTTATACATATGGTTAGCATTCTGATCCCAACCGTTAAAGTCACCTACAACGGATACCGAAAGGGCGTTTGGCGCCCAAACCCTAAATACTATACCGTCTCTGCCGTCCCAATTAACTCTGTGAGCACCCATAAAGTCATAGGCTCTTACAGCGTCTCCGTCGTGGAAAAGCTCAAGAGGTTTACGAGGGTCATTAAACTGATAATTCATAATATACGCTCTCCTTTAGCAGTGTATTTAAAAACACACTTGTATACATATATTTTACCAATTATTTACCATTAATTCAATACATTTCGAAAAACCGCAAAACAAATTTTCTTACATTTTTTGTGTATTTTGCACAATATTATTAGGGTTTTTCATCCTTTAAAATTATATAATTCCGGAAAAGAAAAATGATGTGATAACTTTTCACACCATTCTCCCTAAAATAATTTTCAAAAAATAATCTTCACTCTGTAAAAAAGCAGGATTAAGTTTTGTATTAATTAAACAAATCCTGATTACCTTACCTCGCAAACCACAATGGTGGTGTTGTCTACAGCGCCACGGGCATAGACCAAATCCATCATATCATTTACACAGTCCTCAATGCTGTGGGTTTCAGAAAGAAAGGCTTCAATTTCCTCAAAGCCCAGCATATCCGTCAACCCGTCAGAGCAAATCAAAAATCTATCGCCCTTACGAATTTTTAAGTCTGTAATATACGGGTCGATTTTAAATTCGTCCGAAGGAATGCCCAAATGTTGAGTAAGAGGGGGCTTTTTAAAAACTGTTCCCTCTGCAACGTGGTCAACGGAAATTTTCCTCAATATATCACCACGAAGAATAAAAATTCTGCTGTCGCCAAGGTTGCATGCCTTAACCTCTTTTTTATCAAAGAACAGCATAGCGGCGGTGGTGCCCATATACTGAATCTTGTGCCGCTGTGCAAAAATGCACACCTTGCGGTTCATAATGTAACAAATATCAGCAATGCTCTGGTGGTCAAAATCAACAATCGACTTATATATATTGTCAAAAGCAGAGGCAGAAATAGAAGAAGCCACCTCACCGCAGGCTTCTCCACCCATTCCGTCAAAAACGCAGAAGGCACCCCTTGTTTCTTTCAGGTTAATTTCTCCTGCAATAGTTCTTTCCTGTCCCTGATTATCCTGGGGAAGAAAATCCCCCATACACCAGTAGTTATCTTGATTTTTCTTTCTTACTTTCCCTTTTTTGCAAAGGAAGGCATAGCCGATTTTTCTGGACATTTTTATTCTCCGTTCCGGCGCTAACCGTTGATAAGATTTACCAAGCCCTATGTTATACTGTAACACAATTGTAATCTTCTTGCAAGGAAATTTAGTTGTTATTTTGCATAAGATAAGGACTTATTTATTGTGCAAAAAATGGAAATGCTTTTCAAATTGACAAAATTTTATTTCTTCTATTGCAATAAACCACAACATATGGTAAAATACACGGCTTTTTCAATTAACCTTGTGTTTTTCTCTGTTGCTCACTCACCCAGCGAGTCAAGCTCCGCCCATTTTTCAAAGGCTTCTTCCTGCTGATTTTGCAAATTGTTCAGTTCTTCTGTGTATTCCATCAGCTTCTCATAGTCGGAGATTACCTGACTATCCTCCAAAAGTCTTTGAAGCTCCTCAATCCGGCCGTCCAATTTTTCTATAAGGGTCTGAAGCTTATTTATATCATTAATACGCTTTCTTTCCCTTGCTCTTTCTTCCTTTTTCTGCTTATAAGACAGAGCATTGTCACTATCCTTTTTTACCTTTAACAAGGGCACATTGGCAGGGTTTTCCTTTGTTCTTTCAAGAAAATAATCGTAGTTGCCAAGGTACTCCGTAAAGCCATCATCTGTCAGATACAAAATTCTGTCTGCCAGCTTGTTAACAAAATATCTGTCGTGACTTATTATCAAAAGTGTCCCCTGATAATTATTTAGTGTTTCTTCCAGACTTTCTCTTGAAAATGTATCAAGATGGTTGGTAGGCTCGTCAAGGAGCAAAAAATTATCCCCCTGCAACATTAGTTTGAGTAAATTTATTTTTGCCCTTTCACCGCCTGACATTTCAGATATTTTTCTGAAAACATCGTCGCCTCTGAATCGGAATTTTCCAAGAGCTGAACGGACCTGTGTCTGTGTCATTGCAGGAAAGCAGTCGTGAATTTCGGTAAATGAGTCCTTGTTCAAATCAAGATTTTCCTGCAACTGGTCAAAGTAGCCGATTTTTACCCCTGTGCCGTAGTCGATAAAGCCACTGTCAGGCATTAATCTGCCCATTAAAATTCTGAAAAGGGTGGTTTTTCCTGTGCCGTTACCTCCCATAATAAACACCTTTTCCCCCTTGCGTAAATCAAAGGAAAGGTTTTTAAACAGCAAATTACTTCCAAAGGATTTTGAAAGCTCCTTACAGATAATCACATCATTGCCGCTTTCCTGTTTCAGCTCAAATCTAAAAGAAAGCTGATGATTTTCTTCCTCGGGGGGAACAAGGTTTGCTTTTATTCTGTCAATTTCCTTTTGCTTGCTGGCGGCTGTAATGTAGTTTCGCTCCTGACTCCACTCTATCTGCTGCTGAATAATACCCTCAATACGCTTGATTTCCTTTAAATCATTTTCGTATTTATTCCTGATGCTCTCCTGCTCTCTTTCCTTTTTCTTCATATAGGCAGTGTAGTTTCCTGTGTAGGAAATAAGGTGATTGCAGTAAAGCTCCATAGTTTTGTTTGTAACAGCATCAAGGAAATATCTGTCGTGACTGATTATTACTGCACTGCCCTGAAAGTCCTTTAAAAACCCCTCCAGCCATGCAACGGCATTGATGTCAAGGTGATTGGTAGGCTCGTCCAAAAGGAGAAGATTAGCCCCTGAAAGCAGCAGCTTTGCAAGGCTCAACTTGCTTTTTTGTCCGCCGGAAAGCTTGCCCACCTCCATAGAAAAATCTTCCTCCTGAAAGCCAAGACCAAGCAAAGAGCTTTTTGTCCTGCTTTTGTAGGTAAGACCGCCTTTTGATTGGAATTCTGTAAGAAGCCTGTCCTGCTTTTCTATCAGTTCATCAATATTACCACTGCTGTTTTCAATTAAAGAAGGTAATTTTTCCAGCTCTTTTTCCATTTCAATAAGAGGGTGAAAAACCGACAACAGCTCCTCATACACAGTTCTGTTAAGAGTGGAACAGGCGTGCTGTTCCATATATCCAAGCACAATGTTTTTTCCTACGGTAACAGTTCCCGAGTCGGGAGAAAGGGCTCCCGTAAGGATTTTAAAAAGTGTTGTTTTTCCTGTGCCGTTGGCGCCGATAAGACCGATTTTATCCCTTTCCTCCACATTAAAGGTAAGACTATGGAAAAGCTGTCTTTCAATGAAGGACATACTTAAATCATATGCTGATAATACTGACATTTTGTCACCTCTATAAAAAAACCAATGTGATATACCACTATTCTACAATATAATAACTAAAATCGCAAATCTTTTGACATATTACCTTATTTGTTATATTATATTTTACGTTATTTCAGAATGACAAAAGGAATGAACAAAATGGAATTTACAAAATGGGTATCTGCCTGGAGCAACGCAACCTCTATCCTCACAAGACAGGTGGAGAATTACACAAAGGATTTAACACTGCGTTATCCTATGAAAATAGTTTTTTCGGGAAGTAAGCTGAAATTCACCTTCTCAAACTACTGCGGAAGTGAAGCCGTTACCATAACAGGGGCAACTGTTGCTCTGTCTGACGAAAAAGGTAACCTTGAAGAAAACACAATTAAGGACATTACCTTTGAGGGAAGTAAAAGCGTTACAATAGAAAAGGGTACAGAGCTGAAAAGCGACGCAATTGATATTGAAGTAAAGGCAAACAGTTACATATCTTTGAGTATTTATCTTGGGGACTTTACGGAAACACGTTCATCAGTTCTGGTAACAGGGCCTCTTTCAAAGGGCTACTACTGCCTCGGCAACCAAACCCGCTCCAAAACCCTTCCTGCCGAAAAGACAAAGTACACAAACTGGTTTTACTTTATTAATAATGTAGAAATATTAACAGAGGAAAATAACAACTCCCTGATTTGCTACGGCGACTCAATAACAGCCCAGTCATGGCCTGATTACCTTACTGAAAGGTGCATAGACAAGGGCTACAAAAACACTTCCATTGTAAGGCGTGCAGTGTGCGGAACAAGGGTTTTAAGGCAGTATGACTGTATTCAGTACGACAGCTACGGCCTTAAGGGAAGCAACCGATTTGAAAGGGAAATTTCCACTGTTTCGGGAGCAAAGGCAGTAATTATCCAGCACGGCATTAACGATATTATCCACCCTGTAGGTATTGAAAACAACATTTTCAGACCATGGAGCGACTTACCCACTGCCAATGAACTGATTGACGGGCTGAAAAGCTACATAGAAACAGCAAAAAAGCTTGGTCTTAAAGTATACGGCGGAACACTGATACCCATTGAGGGCTGGAGGACATATGCGGATTTCCGTGAAGAACTGAAAAATCAGGTGAATGATTGGATAAGAACTACCAAGGACCTTGACGGCTGTATTGACTTTGACAAGGCTGTCAGGGACGAAAACAGACCATCCTCCTTCCGAGAGGGTTTTGACAGCGGCGACCACCTGCACCCTTCGGAAATTGCCTACAAGGCAATGGCAGACGCTGTTCCCGAAATTCTTCTTAAATAAATAAAAAACCACCCTGAAACATTGGTGAAAAAGCCTGTAACAGAGCAAAAACAATTGATTGGTTAAATGGCTTTTCTATCACCTTTTCACTTGTAAATCACGCCCCCGATTTTCTACTTGTTTTTTATGAACAAAATCTACAAATTAATTGAAAAAAAAACAAAATAATTCACATAAATGTAAATCTTTTAAAAAACCCATTTTATTGTATTGACAAAACCGTATATTTATGTTAAAAAGAAAGCGACGAAACTATTTTTTAATTTTAATCTAAAACGACAGGACTGTTACAATTATGGAAAGAGGTATCTTAAGCGAAAGCACAATTAAACTCAACAAACTTTGCAAAACATTACTCAGCTGTTACAGGGATCATGCTTTGGTTTCTTTAACAGATGAAGACTCGGTAGTCACCCCTGCAGGGCTTGGCATTCTTACAAGTCTTTACTACACACCTGAAAACGACACTATCAGCAGTTTGGCTGACAACATTGACGTTTCCAAGGGACTTGTTTCAAGAGAAGTTGAGAAGCTCAGAATTGGTGGTTATGTTACAACAACTACTGACAAGAACGACAGGAGAATTGTAAGACCGAAAATCACCGAAAAGGCAATTCCCATAGTAAAAAGGGAATTAGACGTTCTTTTGAATCTGACAGAAAAACTGCTGGACGGAATTACCGAAGAAGAATTCCAGGGCTTTATGAAAACTTGTGAAATAATTCAGGAAAACATTTACTGCACAGGTTAAAATTCAAAAGCATAAGCACGTATCCTATGCACCCCCCAAGGTTTAATCTTGGAGGGTGCTTTTTCTTTTTCAAAGGCAATTTGATAATTTGTAAGGTAATACCAATAATACTGTTGATAACCCCTATTCTTCGTGCAACTTTTATCCCCTGTCTTGTTGACTTATATTGCTTTTGTATGGTAAAATATATTAGTTTATTATGTAATTTTACGGAAAAATTTATAAACAGAAAAAAAGAGGTTCAATTATGTCAAAAACAATGATTTTAACCAGCGGTACTTCAGGCATAGGCAAATCAATTGCTATGAAAATTTTGAAGGAATCTACAGATAATAATGACAGGCTGATTATCAACTATTTTGAAGAAGATCAGATGACACAAATGACAGAAGAGCTTTCTGAAACAGACAGAAACAAGGTTACTTTTCTGTATGCCGATATGTCAACCTACGAGGGTATGGAGCAGTTTGTGTCTGATGTTCTGAAAATTTCAGACAAAATCGACTGGCTGATTTGCAACACAGCCATTGGCACATACAAAAAGTTTGAAGAATACGACTACGAAATCTGGGAAAAAATCCTCAGGACAAATCTTTCTGTGCCAACCTTTATGATACAAAAGCTGAAGCCCCACTTCAATCAGGGCGGCAAAATCATTCTTATGGGCTCTCTTGCAGGTTCACTTTCATACAGTTCTTCTCTGGTGTACTCTGTTTCAAAGGCAGGAGTTCACCATTTGGCAAAGTGCCTCTTAAAAGAATTTGACGGTCAGTATGTTTCTATCAACGCCGTTGCCCCCTCCTTTGTTCAGACCCCTTGGCAAAACGGCAGAAGTCAGGAAAGCTACGACAGAATTAACAAAAAAATCAACCTTCACCGCTTTGCAGAGGCTGATGAAGTTGCAAAATTAGTATATGACACCTTGACAAACGACTTTATTAACGGCGCTCTGCTTGAAATTTCAGGTGGCTACGATTATTTCTGATATAATTTTTACCAATTCAATTAATACTAAATTCAGGTCACAACCACCTGTTTTGTGTTAGAAAGGCAGTCAATATGTTAACTAAACATCAAGAAGATTTATATGCTCTGTATAAAGAAATCGACCAAATTTGTCGGGAACACGGCATTGAATATTCCATTGCCGGCGGTACTCTCATCGGCGCTATTCGTCACCGCGGCTTTGTGCCTTGGGATGACGATATGGATCTTTATATGACGCTGAAAAACTGGCGCAAATTTATGGATTTGTGTAAAAATGGCAATGTTCTCCCGGAGGGCAGAGTTCTGGAGTGTACAGAGTTTAACAAGGGCTTCCACAATCCTATTGCAAGATATACAGATATTACAAAAACAGCCATTCACAAGAATCAGGTGCTCCACGATGACAAAGCAGGCTTTGTTATTGATATTTTTGCGCTGGACCCTATTCCCAATGACAAAAAGGCTTTTGAACAATACAACAAGGACATTTTGCTTTTCAGCGACCTTATTAACGGCTCCATTGTATATTCCTATCGTTTCAGAGTAAACAAGTTCAGATATTTCTACTACAGAGCAAAAATGAAGCTGTTGGGCAAAGAAAAGGTTCTCAGTCAGGTTGAGGGCTTTTTGACCAAATACGACGAGGATGAATGCGACTACTACGCAATGCGCTGGGGCGGCGTTCCACTGTACTTCCCAAAGGATATGATTGGAGATTGCAGCCTTGAATATGACTACGAGGACACCACAACAATGAGCCTTGTAAAGCCCATTGACTACCTTGTGTACCACTACGGCGACGAATGGATGTACATCCCCCCTGTTACGGAACAGCAGGGTCACGACGCAGTTTTCAACACAGAGATTGCATATCCCGCTTTTAAAGAGGAGATCGACTTAACACTTAATGTTAAAAGCGAAAGAAAAAGATATGTCACAAGACAAAAAATCGCTATGCTCTGTATGGACAGCTGGAACGACCTTAAAGACTTGAACTTTAAGCTGAAAAAATCTGCTGTTGAAATGGAACTTAAAATCAAAAGAAAAGAAAATGACGAAGCTATCAAAAAAGCAAAACAGGATAGGGATTACCTTAAAATTACAGAGCTTTTTGCAGACTACATTGATTTTCAGAACGAACGCAGAACAATCGGACGTTTTGACTATGTAGGCGCGTACAGGTTCAACTCACCTGTTCTCATCAATATCCCCACAGAGGACTTTGAGCTGGTGCTGACCGCTCTTTTCCACACAGGCAGAATTTCTGTAGCCAAAAGATTTATTGAAGTTTATGAATTTAACAAGGGCAAAAAGACTCCCGCTATAACAGAGCTGGATAAGGACATTACACTTTTCAGAAAAGCTGTTTCCGAATTTGCACAGAAAAACTATGAAATTGCTATTCCTCTCATAGACAGACTTCTGGAAAAATATCCTGAATGCAACAGTATGATTAAGCTGAAAATCAACCAGTATCTTATGGTACAGGGTGTTGAGGGCAACGAGGACAAAATTATTGCCCTGACAAAAAGAGGTTTGGAGTTGTTCCCAAATGACCCTGACTTCCCAAAATATTATCTTGATACACAGTACAAGGAGCACAAGGAAGACACCCTTGTTAAATATATTGACGCTTGGGGCAACACCACAAACGGATATATCAGACTTGACATAGAGGACAAAATCAGAGAAAACCTTGACTTCTGCCTTAACTACTGCCTTGAATGTATCGGCAAAGAAGTTGAGCAGGAAAATGTGCTCACAGAGCAGGATGAAAACGAGGAAGAAATCATCGAAGGCTCTTTCCTGCCCAAAGAGTATGTTGTTCAGCAGGAAACCTCACTTGCCATTATCACAGTGGGCAAGCTTAATCAGATTATCAAAGATAACGTAAATGTACAAAACACCAAGCTTGAAATTCTGAAAAGACTTGCAGAAAACGAAACCGACCCTGTTAAAAAGGCAGAGGCACAGCACAGGGTAATCAACAACATTCTCCGATTGAGAAAGATATATAACGAAAAGTTCCAATCTAATCAATTCAAAGAGATGGAGGAGCTTGTAATAAAGTGGTACTACACCTATTACAAATCCATCAATAACAGTGATTTTATCACCTACACAACAGCAGAACTCATTGCAAATGAGGAGTACCAGCAGCTGTATGACATTCTTGACAGAGTTGAAAAATACGAAGAATCTCTTGACAAAGACAGCGAAGAATATAATTACTGTCAGGAGCTTAAGGGACGAGTTTTCTTTGCAATGGGCGACAGCGAAAAAGCATACAAAATCTATTGCAACTGCGCCAAGAATACAAAGGACGAATACCTTAAGGTTGTGTTGAGAAACAGATTTATATACAGTCTTTCTACAATTTACAGTGAGCTTCTCTCCTCCTACAACAAGAGCTTTATCCACAAATCCCTTGAATCAAGCGGTCTTTCTCCCGAAGAATACTACAGCAAAACCATTAACAACAAAAGACGTCTTGCTCATTTCTACAAGGAAAGAATTTTAAGAGTATACCCAACAGCTATGAAGCTGATTAATATTCTGAAAAAGACAGGCGCCCTTACAAAGGAAGAAGCAAAGGAAATTATAACCGACTGTAAAATCGGCAAAACAACAAAGCTCAGCCTCAGGATTATTACTTCTCTCCACAAAACTATTGTGGGCTACACTCCCGACATAGAGGACGACAGCGACTTCCTTGAGGAAGTAAGCGAGCAGACCGAGCATGAAGACTCTGCATTAAGCACAGAGGACGCTTTCTGGGACTAATCCTTAAAATTTTCAGACAGGAACAACAGGCAGGAACAATCAAATGCTGACAGATAAACAAAAACATCTATATATGCTGTTCAAAGAGGTAGACGCCCTTTGCAGAAAACACAATATTGAATATCAGCTTGCAGGCGGTACCCTGATTGGTGCAGTTCGTCACCGCGGCTTTATCCCCTGGGATGACGATATGGACATTACAATGACCAGAAACAATTGGGAAAAGTTCATTGAGGTTTGCAAAAATGAGCTTCCAAACAACAGAGTTCTGGAGTGTCAGGAGCTTAACCACGACTTTCACAACGTTATAGCACGTTATACCGACACCACATCATCTGCTGTTCATTCCACACAAGTTTTAGCCAACGACACCGCAGGTGATATGATTGATATTATCTGTTACGACTACCTGCCCAACGCAGGCAAGGCATGGAAGCAGTATACCAAGGACATTACCCTGTACAGCGACCTTATTAATCCCTGCATTGTTTATTCCTACCGCTTTTGTGCAAATCAGCTTCGCTACGGCTTCTATCGGCTGAAAATCCGTCTTTTCGGCAGAGATAAGGTGCTGGATAAATTACAGGAAAAAATGTTCAGCTACAAGGAAGAGGATTGTCCCTATCTTGTACTTCGCTGGGGCGGCACACCCCTGCTTTTCAAAAAAGAAATTTTCGGCAGCAGTTGCAACAATGTTCTCTTTGAAGACACAATGGGGCAGGCTCCCGACTTTATTAACGACTACCTTGTGGAGCACTACGAGGACGAGTGGATGTTTGTTCCCCCTGCAACAGAGCAGGGCGGTCACAACTCAATTTATTCTCTGGACACAGACTACAAGGTTATCAGGAAAGAGATAAATCACTTCCTGAACCCGGAAAAGGAGAGAAAAACTTTTCTCCGTAAAAAGTCGGTGGCAATGCAGATTATGGCACCTTGGCTTGTGCTGAAAAATCTGACAATCCACCTTGACAAAAAGAAAAAATCAAAGTATTTCACAAAGCTCTTTAACAAAAATGCAGAGAAAATAACCACTGCATACACAAATTGTGACTTTCAGTTTTTGGAGGAATTTTTCTCCGAATTTATAACTTTGCAATTCAGCAAGGAATACTTTGGCAGAAACGACTATAATGACGTTTACAAATACAAGCACCCTGTGGTGATAAAAATTCCAGGTGACGTTGCTGACAAAATCATTATGACACTTTTTGTCCGGGGCAAAATCTCAAAGGCAATGAGAATGATTGAGGTTTATGAACAAAGGAAAAAAGTCACCCCATTTATGACACAGATGAAAAAGGATATTCTCCTGTTCAGGCAAGCTGTGCACAATGTGAGCATAGGCAATCTTTCGGAGGCAGACCGTTTGTCTGAACAGCTCTTCCAAAAGGAACCCCACTCACTGTCCGAAGGTGTGCTTAAATTAAGAATTATAATTCTTATCCGCCTTGGCATTACTGAAAATATGGATAAGCTCAACGCCCTTATCACAAAGGCGCTTGACCTTTATCCGGAGGACGGCGAACTTCTCAAATACCAACTTGATATAAACATTGCAGAGAAAGATACCCTTCCTTCCTACACCAAAGAAAATGTATTTCAGTATATTTCAGCCTATCACAAAACCCTTAACGGTCTTGTAAGGCTGGACATTCAGGATATTGTAAAAAATCATCTTGATTATTTTACAACAGTGGAAGAACAGACAACAGCCCTTGCTGTTCTGCCCGACAATTTGACGCTTTGCAAAAAATACTTTGAAAGTGTAATAAAATGCGAAAACCCCCAAAAGGTCTACAGCCTTTTCTCATTCCTCTTTGACAAGCAGGAAGTTTTTGCACTTGAGTATGAAAACTACTACAACAAACTTTGCTCCTACTTTATAAACAGCGAAGAACTATCAATTCTCCTGTCAAGGGCAAGAAGATGTCAGGACTACACAGAGCTTCTCACCATAGAAGATACTGTAAAAAACCTGCCAAACACTCCCGAAAAACAACTTATTATGGCAGTAATCCTGTACAAAAAGGGCTATTCCCATGAGGCAACTTCAAGTGTTTTTGCCTCAACAGAAACCGAAAACAAAAATCTTTTGGTACTTGCAAAGCAAATGCTCCTTTCTGACCTTAAACAACTCCGGGAAGCCCTTGACTTTGCAAACAGCCTTACACACTTTGACGTTAGCACAAACACAGAAACACCTGCAACAGATGAGCAGAAAAACAAGGTTTTGTCCGCCTTTCTCACAAAGTGGACCGCCCCTTGGGGTAACGGACAGGCACTTGCAACTGCACTGGAAAAGACAGGTATAACACAGAAAAAAGAAGATTTCACAGACTTGTCAGCAGACACTCTTACCACTCTTTTGGATAAGCTGGAAATATTCTGCACTAAAGAGGAATCTCTTCCCTTTAGTGAGCTTGACCCCCTAAAAAATAAAATTGATGGTCCAATGCACTTTGACCATAACCTTACAGAAAAAGGTGACATATATGAGTAACATAACCGAACAACAAATAATACTGAATCTGCTGTGTGAAATCAGAGATATTTGCGAAGAGAACAACATTCCCTATTCCCTCTACGGCAGTACGGCGGCAAAGGCTATGACCCTTCATCAGCTTACAGAAACATTTGCACAGATAATGGTAAACAATGATGATTTTGCAAGGCTGTGCAAGCTGATGGCAAAGAAAAGAATCAAGGGCAGAAGCTTTGATTCTATGTACAACAACCCCAATTATATGGACTACACAGCCCGCTACAGCAACAACGAAACCACCAACATTTCTCTTGCTCAAAACAAAAACATATTTATGTCGGGACTGTATGTGGAGATTATCCCAATCAGAATCGAGAACAACACACGGGGCAAGCATCTCTTTTTAAGATTTATTGAGCACGGCTGGGAAAAGCACTTCTGCAAGCTCACCTCGGTTTCCAGCAAAAAATATCTGCTTACAGTACCTTTCGTAAACGTTTGCAAGCTGATATTCGGCAAAAAAAGGGTCAGCAGATGGATATTCAACAAGCTTTCACAAAGCCACGGCGGAGAATTTATCTCCAACTGCAGTATGAAAAGCTTTAACCAAACTCTTTCCGAATTTAACTTTGAGCCCCTCAAAAAGCTGGATATTGTCAGAGTATCAGGCAAAAACTTCACTGTTTCCGACAAAATCAGCTCTGTATTAAGGAAAGTCTACTCCAGAAACTGGAAGAAAAAAGCAAAAACCGTAGACCAGTTTGAGGGTAACATTGTTCTTCTCAACATTTCCTGCAAACAATTCATTAGAGCAATGAAGAAAAACGGAAATATATGGAAAAAATACTTTAGAAAGAAGTCAAGACAAATGTTTGTAAAGGCTATCTCATCATATTACGACAGACAAAAGAACAAGGTTTGGTCAGTGGCAAAGCGCACAGGCACAAGGGCAAGACTATACTTCTACTATATGCCCAAGATGGACCTTATCCGCAATCTTGTTAAGAACGAGGACTACTTCCGTCTTTCAAAAATTATGAAGAAAAACAGAGTGGCAACTCTCCTTGCCTACAAGCAAAATGCAGGCTTTGCGGTGAACAAGGAGCTGTTTGACATTCAGATGATGCTCTTCCGCTTTGAGGGCAACGACGAGCTTGCCAACAGACTTGAAGCCATCACACCAAGCTACTATATGGAGCCGATTACGGCAGAAAATTGAGGATAGAGGGAATT
>JAFLUK010000140.1 GCA_022508865.1 Oscillospiraceae bacterium
CGCAAATAAATGCGTTATACGAAGTCGGCAAAAATTTAAAAAAATGTATGTATGTATGGTTGTCGGCAGGATGCAATAACTGCCGACAACAGGAGGACACCTCCGGCGGCTCGCCGTGCGGAGGTGGTAACCTCCGAACAAAGGAGCGCAAAGCCAAATGGAAGCGAGCAAGCAAAGGTATTACAGATTTTGTATAGTAACATATAACGACGAGAATAGCATTAAAAAGCTATTAGAACAATCCAACAAATGGGAGTACATAGTACACGACAAGGACAAGACAGACAAGCATATACATATCAATTGTAGTTTTGAACAACAGAAGAGCTTAAGAAGAGTATTAGCACTTGTGGAGGGTAAGCAAAACACATTTGTACAACCTATGCGAGATAGCATAGGAGCACACCAATATTTGACCCACGAAAACGAAAGCGAGGAGAAATATAAGTATGACGTAAAGGACATAAAGAGCAACGATTTAGAGCATTGGACAAGAGAGAAGCCAGACAGTAATTACGAATTTATAACGGATTTACTTAGGGGAGAACTAAGTTATAGAGAAATGGCATTAAAATATGGGAGGGATTATATAAGGAATTTTAAATCATATAATAACTTTGTAGAAGCAGTTAGAGAACAGGAAAGAAATTCTAAAGAAATTACAGTTAAAATGCTTGACAAGACAGAATTACAAGATATATAATCGAAGTAACATTATATTAAGGAGGTTCATTAAATGAACAAAGAATTAAAAATCGTAACTATGAACACAAAGACAGGTAAAACAATCTCGGGGTTAGCCGTAGACCTCGGATACACAACGAAGATATTGAGCTTGGAGGACGCAACAATTGCGGAAATAGCGGAAATATCGGTGAAGGAATGGCACGAACGAAAAGCCCAATATGAGGAGGAGCTGAAAAAGACAGGACAAACAAAGATATACCATAAATTGTAATGTACCACATAATCAAAGACATAGCAATTCAGTTATTCACACTGAACGAAAATGAGTGGGTGCCATTCCTACTTACGGCAATAGTAGCAATACTTATCATAAAGCTATTTAAATAAGGAGGTAAAAATTGTTAGAAGCAATAACGACAGTATGGACGGCTCTAATGACTTGGTTTACAGGAATATTTCCAGAGATAACTAAGTTCTTCTACACGCCAGCGGCGAGCGGAAGCGGAGCGGGTACGCTCACGTTTGCGGGCGTAATGGCCGTGGTTATGGCGGGCGTAGCACTAATACTACTTGTATTCAACTTGATACGCTCTTTCTTACCAATGAGAGGCTAAGACAAAGCCCCTGCCCTGAGGGGCGGGGGCTTAAACTTTCCCGAAAGTTACAAAGGGTCAAATATGCTCAAATGGCGCATAGCCTTTAGTATCTTATACACAAAAGCAAGTGAGCTAAAGCTCACACGAACAGAAAACATATCAAACATAGCGCAAAGCGCAATAAGGCTAATAAAAGGAGGTTTGTTTTGAATATAGCTTTGGAGCTTTACAACTTAGTATACGGCTTACTATTCAGCGGCGAATTACCGCCATTAATGGTACCGATAGCACAAGAGTTATCCACAATCATTACTATAATCGGAGTAAGCATAGCAGTATTACTACCGATAGGGTTAGTATTTGGTTTCGTCAAGTGGATATGGAATTTTATAAGGGGGTAATTTATGATAATAGCAATAATCATAGCAATAATACTGATAATTGAACTTATAAACAAACTTAAACAGAGGTTTATAATAAGAACATTTGAAAACGGCAGTGTGTTAGTAGGTGGAGCAAGAGGAAAGGGCAAGGACTTACTATTCAACTACGTTGTAAACAAACGCAAAAAAACTTACATAAGTAATGTAAATTACGGCAACAGACCCACAGCGGAAACGGCAAAAACAAAGGATTTCAAGCACATAGAGCTTGAGCCAAAAAAGCAGTGGCAAGTTGGAGGGAACACATACGACGATTTTATAAACGGCACACTAAAGCATTACGAAAGCCCATACGACAAGGGTATTGACTACTACGTATCAGATATGGGAGTTTATACACCTGCACAGGAGCAAGGCAAGCTATGCAAAATGTACCCCGAAATGCCGATATTTCAAGCACTATTAAGGCAACTACAAGAAAGCAACCTGCACGGAAATTGCCAAGCATTCAACAGACCGTGGGACAAGATAAGGGAGCAGTTTGAAACGTACATATTATGTAGAAGCTGTAAGGTAATATTCGGTAAGATAGTATTCCAAAAGCTGTATGTGTATGAAAGGTATCAATCAGCAGTCGACAAAGTAAAGCCTATGAAAAAGAGGTGGGGGAAAGCGGCAAAAATTGAGTATGACAAGTTTGTAGCAACATACGGCGAAATAAAGAAAGTGAATTTCCACTACGTAATGAAAGGCAAATACGATACTTACAGATTTAGAACAATGTTAAAGGAGGTAGAATTATGAAACATTGGAAAGAGTTAAGTAAAAAGGAAAAAGCGAACAGGGTTATAGACATAATAATCATAACCTTAGTAGGATTAACAATAGCAGTATGGCTAATAAGCTGTATAGGAGCTATGGGAAAGGTGAAAGAAAGAGAAACGGCGTACGCCGAAGAAACAAGCTTTAACATACCCAATATAAGTAGCGGCAATACAGCACCAACAGCATACGTATATGTAAGGACAACAGTAGCGGCAGGTGACGGAAGTCAAGGAGCATTCCCATTTACTATAAGATTGGGGAGGGTAGCGGCGGCAACACCAGAAAATAATCCCGTAAGCATAACAAATAGCGAGGGGTACAACGGCAAGATAATTCTATGGTCAAGCGTAAAAATAGCACTAACACAAACAGAACAACCACTATCAAGTAACACGTACCCAGACGAAACTAATTATATGTCAGCTTGGATATTTAACGCAAAAGTGGTATGGGGTAGATACGTAAACGGCAACAAGGATTTAGCGGCGTCAATGGACTACTACGGGCTAAGTTGGGACGAACTAAGGAGCAAAAACTTCGGAACAGTAAATCAGTACTATGTACAATGGATATTCATAGAAATGCAATATACAGGTGAGAACATAGCGGAAGCAACAGATAGTAGCTACGAAGCAGGGTACCAAAGCGGATTTTACGAGGGGTACAACTACGGAGAAGAACAAGGAATGAAGCAAGGGTTCGACAACGGATATAGCGAAGCTCTAAGAGATACAGACACAAAAAACATAAGTTTAAAATGGTTAGTACAATTTGCAAATACGTTAATGAGTACAAATATATTGGGCAATTTTTCAATGGGTGACTTAGTATTCACAATGTTAGCAATAGCAGTATTTGGAGGAATACTAAAGCTATTCTTCGGAGGTTAAAATGAATTTACAAATGTTCATAGATTTTGCAACTATGGCATTACGCACGTTTTTAAATTTAGGTCACGTATTCAATATTCCAATAAGATTAGCGGCAGGTAGGTACTTGCCAAAGGTAGTAGACCACACAATATCATTGCTGGACTTATTAGGACAAAGTTGGATAGGAGATAGTTCAGTATATGAATTACTATTCAGCGGAACAACAATAACGCTAATAATATTCTTAGGGATAGTAAAGTGGTTATTAAATATCATAAAGTAGAGTACGTGAAACATTTTACCCAATTTCGACGTAGTGACCGTGAAAC
>JAFLUK010000141.1 GCA_022508865.1 Oscillospiraceae bacterium
AGGGGGAGTTTTTCTTTGCTGTCTGGAACAAATCTCTTACTCTTGAAGCACCTACACCAACAAACATTTCTACAAAGTCTGAACCTGAAATTGAGAAAAACGGTACACCTGCTTCTCCTGAAACAGCCTTTGCAAGAAGTGTTTTACCTGTACCGGGAGGTCCTACAAGAAGAACACCCTTTGGTATTCTTGCTCCAAGTGCTTTGAATTTATCGGGATTTTTCAAAAATTCAACAATTTCCTCAAGCTCTTCCTTTTCTTCATCGGCACCTGCAACGTCGTCAAAGGTCTTTTTGTTCTTTTCGTCATTTTCATTTTTGAACTTCGCCTTGCCAAACTGCATTTCTTTGCCGCCCATACCTCCCATTTTGCGGAAGATAAAGACATAAACAACAATTAAAAGTCCCATTAAGACAATGTATGGAAGAATGCTGTACAGCAATGAATTGTCTGCAGCTCTGGAAATGTCATACTCCATAGGCTTGTTGGGATGAGCCTTGTTGTAATCATCAATATACTCATCAACCTTATTAACAAACAACTGGGTTGAAGCAAGACTGTATTTGATGGTATTTTTGTCGTTTACAGGTTTAACAAGCTCCATTTCAATGACACCTGTGCCGTCATTGACCTTAAAGGCTTTTACATTCTGATGTTCAAACTGATAAATTACATCACTATATGTCCATTCGCTGCTTCCCTTGTTGTTAAACATAAAGAAAAGCACAATGAGAACAATTACAGGGATTGCAATATAAATCAGTTTCTTAAAATTACTGTTTTTGTTCATACTATTCTCCTATTCCATTTCATAAACAGATTCCTTTAATACACCAATATAAGGCAGGTTTCTGTAATATTCTGCATAATCAAGACCAAAACCAACAACAAACAAATCCTCAATTGCTCTGCCGCTGTATTTAACAGGCACCTCAACCTTGCGTCTGCTTGGCTTGTCAAGAAGTGTTGCAATCTCTACAGACTTGCAATTTTTTGCCTTGAAATACTTTAATATAAAGGACAATGTGTTACCACTGTCAATAATATCCTCAATTATCAGAACATCAACACCCTCAAGAGATGTTGAAACGTCCTTAACTATGTTTACCCTGCCGGTGCTTTCTGTTCCGTTTCCGTATGAAGAAACAGCCATAAAGTCAATTTTGCAGGGAATGGTTATGTACTTCATAAGTTCAGCCATAAAGTTAAGACTGCCCTTCAAAAGACCCACAAGCAAAAGGGTTTTTCCCTCATAGTCTTTGTTAATTCTGTCTGCAATATCCATTGTAATAGCAGTTATTTCCTCTTCAGAAATCAGAATTTCCTTAATATCCTTGTTCATAAATTTCTCACCTAAAATTCAGTAAATACAATTTTCAGACATTCCTTGTCTGTTTCCTTAACTACAGCTGACTCTGAAATTCCTATTCTTTCTCCCCAGTAGACCTCATTGCCCTTTGCAAGCACAAGGAGCTTATCTCTTTGTTCCTCGGGAATTTTCAATTCGTTCATCAGCTTTTTCAGACTTTTTGTAACGCCTCTTTTGTTGAGTTTAATTGTGTCACCTGCAAGTCTGTTCCTCAAAGTAAGCTCGTCTGACATTATATCACCGGAAATATAATTATTGGAAGTATATTTTTCAAATTTCCCTTTAATTTTCACAGTATCCAGTGTAAAAAGACGATTTTTGTACACAACAGGCTTGTCGGGAACTACCCTTTTGGTGTAAAAATCATCATTATCAAGGGCTACAATTCTAAAAACTCCCTGCTTGTTAACAGCAGAAAGATTTTTTCTTATATTAATTTTTCCGCCATTTTGTACTACAGAAAGGGTTTCTTCAATTTGCTTGCTTGAGTATGAAGTAAATCCGTTTTCTGCAAAAAGGATTGCTATTGCTTCCTTTAACACAACGGCATTTGCATCATTCAGCTTCTTTGATAGATAACCATCACTGCATTTTGCAATTTTCAGTAGAAGATGGGCATTTTTTTCCAAATATTCTGCAATTTCGGAAAGTGTGCTGTTCATTTGAAAAACTGTGTTTTCTACTGAAGGATTGATTTCCTTTAATACAGGTATTACCCTATGGCGAATTTTATTCCTTGTATATTCGTCAGTAAGATTAGTGCTGTCTGTCATATACATTAAGTTGTATTTTCGGCAGTATTCCTCAATCTCTTCCCTTGAAGAAAACAGCAGAGGTCTGATAATTTTTCCCCTTACCTTCGGAATCCCTGAGAGTCCACGGAGGGAAGCACCTCTTGTCATATTGTAAATTACGGTTTCTACGTTGTCGTCAGCATTGTGGGCAGTTGCAATTTTTCCGTTGTACTTCTGTGATAAAAAAGTAAAATACTCATATCTCACATTCCTGCCGCATTCCTCGTGACTTAACTTTTGCTCCCTGGAAATGGCGTCAACATCTGCATTCTTTACAAAAATTTCAATATTATTCTGTCTGCAAAGCTCCATACAGAACTTCATATCCTTATCTGATTCCTTACCACGCAAATTATGGTTTACGTGACAAGCCATTAAATTAAGATTGTATTTTTCTTTTATAGAATTAAGGTTGTGAAGCAGGCAAACAGAGTCGGCACCGCCCGAAAGGGCAACAATAACTGTGTCTCCATACTCCAGCATATTGTATTTTTCTATTGTATTTTCTATTAAATTAGCCATATATCAAATTTTAATCGTAATTATTTTCAATTGATGAGAAACGCATAAACTCACCCTGCCAATGTAACTTAACAACGCTGGTTTCGCCGTGACGGTTCTTTGCAACCATACATTCGGCAGAGTTTAAATCTACATTTGCATTTGCTTCTTCCCCGTCTTTTCCGGCATAATAGCCCTCTCTGTACAAAAACAGAACAATATCGGCATCCTGCTCGATTGAACCTGAATCTCTCAAATCAGAGAGCATAGGCTTGTGGTCGGGACGCTGCTCGCTTGCACGAGAAAGCTGGGAAAGGCATATTACAGGAACATTCAGGTCTTTAGCCATAATTTTAAGATTTCTTGTAATTTCGGAAATTTCCTGAACACGATTATTTATTGCCTTTGCAGAACTCATAAGCTGCAAATAGTCAATTACAACCAAATCAACACCTCTGAGTCTTCTTAACTTTGCCTTCATTTCCGGCACTGTAATACCCGAGGTTTCGTCAAGATAAATCTCTGTTTTGCTAAGTACATCACTGGCAGAAATAAGTCTTTGCCATTCTTCGTCGCTAAGCTTGCCTGTACGCAGCTTGACACCGCCAACAAGTGCCTCTACAGAGAGCAAACGTGAAGCAAGCTGCTCCTTGGTCATTTCCAAAGAGAAGAATGCAACCCTCTTTTTGCTTTGAACAGCCACACTTCTGGCAATATTCAGGGCAAATGAGGTTTTTCCCATACCGGGACGTGCCGCAAGAAGTATTAAATCAGAACGGTTCAAACCTGTGATAACTCTGTCTAAATCTGATATACCTGTGGAAACAGGTTTAAAATTCTCGTCCTGCTTGCTTAACTTTTCAAGTCTGTCAAAGGTTTGAAAAATAACATTATCAATTCTTTCCAACCCGTCAACAGTTTTGCCCTGTCTGATGTCAAAAATCTTTTGTTCCGCAGAGTCAATAAGTCTTTCAGGCTCCAGTTCACCTG
>JAFLUK010000142.1 GCA_022508865.1 Oscillospiraceae bacterium
TCCCCAATAACTGACAATAGAAATTACTGCTCTGAAATTGTTTAAATTACACAGATTTTTACACACATTTTTGTAAACTCCCCGAAATTTAACTTTTTGGTCTAACTTCGGTGGTATGTCAAAATGCGAGTGCATTTATCTGATAATTTCAATTTCATTTGTGGGACACCAGTAATCTTTCTCTGTTTTATCGATAGCACGATATGCATTGTTTTCAACTTCTAGCATTGATAGATATTTTCGTTAATAAAAGACAAAGGTCTGTTTAAGCTATTTTTCATTATTTTTATGTTACCCTCTTGACATTAGCAGGTGCCATGGCGGCGCCCATATTGTTGATATCTGTTACGCCTTTATCAACAATTTTGCCAACTGTAGCGTGTATAATCTTGGGGCCCTTGCCCTGATTGGAAACTATTGCAGAGCCGGAGCCTGTGACAGTCCACTGGGCTGTCTGTGTTCTTATCCCCCCATATTCCAGAGGGTAGCGATACTGCCTTTCCGCTGTACAAAAATGAGATGAGGTCACAACACCGGCGGTTCTGGCTCCTCCCCCTGCAACAGCCATTGACGCCATTATAAGACCCTGTGCCATTGTGGAGCATGCGCCGTACTGACCAAGATATGGAATGTTAAAATCCCTCATTGAATAGCTTGAACTGATAAGCTGATTCAGCAAATCACCTGCAAAGATAAAGTCAATTTCCTCTGCCTTTTTTTCCGCCTTTTTCATTGCAAGGAGAAAAGCTTCCTGCTGAAATTTTGCCTCTGCCTTTTCCCATGTTTTTTGACCTGCTCGAGAATCGTAATAAACCTTTTCAAAACCCTTGCCCAGCGGTCCCTCTACTTCCTTTTTTCCTGCCACTGCGCCAAAACCGATTATTGTCGGCGGCTCAAAAAATCTGATTGTATATGCACCGATTCTTTCTATCATAAAAAATCCCCTTTATATTTATTTACATTTTTATTATGTGTAGGGATTTTTGTTTTATAAAGAAAAGGCAGACAAGATAGTCCTTAATCCTGTCTGCCAATAATTTTTACCAAAAATTAATTAATTTTGTTTCTTGTAATCAAATAATCCCTGCAAGCTTTTTCTGGATATGTGTTGTGTCCTTTATGTCAACATAGCCGTCGTAGTTTGCATCTGCACAGATAAGCTGATCTTCATCAAAAGTCAATAACTTTGTTGAATATTTCTGAATATCCCTTGCATCTGTAATATCAACTTTGCCATCGCCGTTTACGTCCCCGATAAGCTTGCCTGCTGTCGGGTCAAATATTACAAATGTTTTCTTCTCTGTTACAGTGGCGCCTTCGCTGTCTGTTGCAGTAACAGAAATTTCGTATTCGCCAATCTGTGTTGGTTTCCACCTTGCAGTGTTTGATGTTGCATTTGGAACAGTTTCTCCGTTTACTGCAAAGGAGTATGTAACACTTCCACTATTGTTGTAACCCTCTGCAGAAAGTGTAATTTCCTTGTTTGGTGCTTGACCTGAACTTAAGTCTGCGCCAAAGTTAACTTCAAAGGGAGCGTAATGCACCTCTGTATCGCCAAGGAGCGCACCCATTCTTGCAAGAGGTACTGTAATGTTGTCTACGTCGTCCTTTTCGTGGCTTGTTGATGGATCCGGACCATATTCCACATTTGCATTGTCAAGAACTGACGGGTCGTGTGGAAGTGTGTCCATTGCAGATGTACCATAGGTCAAAATCTGCATTGCGCCAATACCCTTTGTTTCAACATACTCTCTGTCAATACCAAGCAACGACATTGGAATTGCCACCTCGTAAATATAGCCGTAGGAAGTTTTATATCCCTTTTTCATAAAATCAACCCAATTTGAGTTGGGGTCAAGGTTGTCGCCCATTTTTCTGGAGCCCTTTGGAGCATTTATTCCGTAGATTGTACTGCTCTTTGTGCCGTTTGCATATTTAATTTGGAATCCGTTTTTGTTGTCCTGCTTTTCAAAGGAAGAAACACCAATTGGAATTCTTGTATCATAGTTGAACATATATGTTCCGTCGGTGTCCATTGTGTCTGCCTTAAAAATGGAAGCGCCGCCGTTTGAATTGTTTGAATCCATTGCAACCAGTGTATCAATATGAGTAGTAAAGGCTGTACCGCCGTCCTTGGCAACACCGCCGTCACAGCCCCATACAAAGGGATTTGTATACTGATTACCATTCTTGTCAACTCCTACAGCTTTACCTGTTGCCTGAATTTCAGGATTAACGGAAAGTGCAAGGTACATAGGGATACTGTTTCTCCATGGACGAGCTTCGTTAGAAGCTGCAAAGTTATCGGAAGGAGAAATAATATATGTTGTATTTGTCATTTCCCACATAAAGTAAAGGTTTTCGTCATCCCATGCGCCATAAAGAGCATAGCCGTCCCATGGCTGCTCATGCATAGAAGATGGCATATATACTCTTGGGTCGTCATTTGCAACACCCTGTGCAATAATCATAGAGCTGTCCCAGTCATCGGTCTTGCCGTCAACTGTAATATTTTTATACTGACCCAATTGCATATTGGGGTTTGTGCCGTAGTAGCCGCCCTCTGCTTCTGTAGTATGTCCGTCTGAATTTGATGAAAAATATGTTTTTGAAGCGGTAAAGGTCTTGTTGTAGGTATAAATCTGCTCTGTCTGAACATTGTCTGCCCCTGTTGCTGTAAGGGTAAGCTTGATTGATGAATTACCGATTTTGCCCTGACCGACCGAGATTGTATCTCCGTTTTTATATGCAACCTTTGGAGCTCCGTCAACAGAATAGTAGCCCTTATCTGCATTTTTAAGACCAAGCTTTACGGCAAGTGACTCTGTACCGAAGGATTCCCCTGACTGCACATAGGCAAATCCATAACCGTGGTCGTCCATTTTGCCATAGTTCACCCACTGATTATCGGCGGTAAGCAGTTTGCATTCACCTGTTTTTAATGGCAGACCTGCTGCCTCTGGGTACTGCTCCTTGCCCTCGTTCTTTTCAAGTCCGTTATTAAAAATAATATTTTCCGAGGTGTATGCTGCAGGGAATATCATTGTGTACATTCCGCTGCTGTCCTTGTCCATTAACTGGCCCGGCCACTTGGCATTTTCCTTTGTACCATAGGCATACACATAAACATTCTCCCAATTGTAGGAAGAATTATCAAAGTACACCTGTGAGCCTGACGTTGCCGCTGATACATATACTGCTGACACAACGCAAATACTGAAAAGCATTGCAAGAATAAGCACTATGCTCAACATCTTTTTGTATTGTTTCATCTCAATCCCTCCAATGATTTGTAACAACAGTATTATATCACCCGGAAAAATTCTATACAATAACCTAAATATTTTTTGTAGAAGTAAACAAAGCAAAAGTCCTTTATTTGGCCATTATTTACTATAAAAACGGTCTGTTTTTGAACAAATATAAAACAAAGTATTTCCAAATTTTTATGATAGTCTATTTATACAAAAAGGACAGTCAAAAGGCAGTCTTTTGACTGTCGAAAAAGTCGCCCTATCGCAAAGAACAAATATATATGTAAATAAAAAAACATAACCATAAAAAGTATGGTTATGAACTAGAATCTTATTACTAAATTTACATCTGACTTATCCCGCATTTTATGCGGGATATTTGCTTTTTTCCAA
>JAFLUK010000143.1 GCA_022508865.1 Oscillospiraceae bacterium
AAGGGCGCAAAGAATGTTATTGTACATTTCTACAACTCTACCTCCACATTGCAGAGGAAAGTTGTTTTCAAAAAAGATATGGAAGGCATTATTGACATTGCTGTTGAGGGTGCTAAATTAATCAGAGAATTAACTGAAAATTACGAGGGTGACACAAATATCCGCTTTGAATACAGCCCCGAAAGCTTTAGCGGTACAGAAATGGATAATGCCGTTGAAATATGCGAAAAGGTTATTGAAACTCTTGGTTCTACCCCCGAAAATCCCGTTATTCTTAATCTGCCAAACACTGTTGAAATGTGCACAGCAAACACATATGCTGACCAGATTGAATACTTTATTAAACACCTTAAGAACAGAAATTGTGCTATTATCAGCGTTCATCCTCACAATGACAGAGGAACAGGTGTTGCTGCAACAGAGCTTGCACTTATGGCCGGAGCGGAAAGAGTTGAGGGTACACTCTTTGGCAACGGCGAAAGAACAGGTAACCTTGACATTGTTACCGTTGGTCTTAATATGTATACACAGGGTGTTGACCCTTGTCTTGATTTCTCTGACCTTCCGAAATACAAGGAAATTTACGAAAGATGCACCAATATGAAAATCAACGAAAGACAGCCGTATATCGGCGAGCTGGTTTTCACAGCATTTTCAGGCAGTCATCAGGACGCAATCAATAAGGGTACAAAGTATATGAAGGACACTAACGATGAATATTGGGAGGTGCCATATCTTCCCATTGACCCTGCAGATGTGGGCAGACAATATGAACCTATTATCCGCATAAATTCCCAGAGCGGTAAGGGTGGCGCTGCATATGTTATGGAGCATAGCTTTGACTACTCTCTGCCAAAGAAAATGCACCCTGAATTTGGTTCTCTTGTTCAAAAAAAGTGTGATGAGCTTGGCAGAGAACTTATACCAAAAGAACTTTTGGAAGTATTTAACAGCAACTATATTAACCACAACAAAAAGTATGAAATTGTAAACAGCAGAATTTTTGAAGAAAGCGAAAACGGCAAGGAATATGTTCATTTTAAGGGAACAATAGCCATTGATAAGAATGATGTGAGAAACACCACAGGTGTGGGCAACGGTCCCATTGACGCTTTCTTTAATGCTATGAAAAAGATTGGTGTTGACAAATATAAATTCCGTTCCTACAGTCAGCATGCAATCAGCGAAGGTAGTGACTCACAGGCTGTCTCCTACATTGAGCTGAAAACTCCGGAAGGTAAAAATATTTTTGGTGTGGGCATTGACCACAATGTAAACTATAGTTCTATTCTCGGCGTACTCAACGCAATAAACAGAAACGAAGCTGAACAATAATTATAGCAAACAGAAATCCGCTAACAAATCGGAGCAATCCAAATGTTAGCGGATTTTTTATTTTTCTGATTGTCTTTTTGAAAAAACACAGCCGCAGTAATTTTGACGGTAGAGATTATACTGATGTGACAATACAATACTCCTTTTGTAGCCCTCTTTTTTCTTGAAATCCGTGGCAAGATATTTTGACTTACAGGGTATATTTTCACCGATTGTATTAATAACCTCTGCATTTTTCAGGGGGCTTAAGGTAAGTGTTGTGGCAAAATAATCAAAGTTTTTTTCCTCTGCAACCTTTGCAGTATATGAAAGCCTAACGCTAAAACAAACAGAGCACCTTTTGCCCCTTTCAGGCTCATTTTCAAGCCCTTTCACTGCATTATAAAAATCACTTGGGTTATAGTCACCATTGATAAATTTTACAGAATGCTTTGTTTTCATTTCACCAATAAGGCGTTTTTGCTCATCTCTACGTTTAAAATATTCCTTTTCTTCCCCAATATTTGGATTAAAGTACAGTACAGTAATATTAAAAAAATTACTAAGATACTCAATCACATAGCTACTACATGGTGCACAGCAGGAATGTAACAGCAGGGTAGGAACTATATTATTTGCCTCATTATGCTGAATTAATAAATCCAGCTCTTTTTGATAATTTCTTTTCATATTTTATATTTTCTTATTTCCTAAATCCCAAATTCTTCTATTATTTCCATAGGCGTGTCAACAACAATATCAGCACCTGCATCTTCAAGCTCTTTTCTTCCTCTGAAACCCCAGCTAACGCCACAGCACTTTACTCCTGCATTTTGGGCTGTTTGGCAATCAACATTGCTGTCACCCACATAAAGGCACTCTGATTTTTCAATTCCTGCTTTGTTGAGTATAGCAAAAAGCGACTGGGGATTTGGCTTGATTGGGTACTCCTCTTTTTTGCCCCATGCATAATCAAATTTATGATTTGGAAACAGCTTGCTTAATATTTGAGCAACAAATTTATCAGGCTTATTTGATAATACTGCCGTCATAATCTTTTTCTCTGCAAGATATTTTAACAGTTCAGAAGTACCCTCATAGGCAGTGGTTTTCTCTATGGAATGGGCATTGTAATAAAAATCAAAATCACTTTTAACCCTGTCAAAAATTTCCTCATCTGCGTTGGGATAAATAGCCTTTTTTACAAGATTTACAATTCCGTTACCCACCATCTGCTTATAAGCTTCCACAGAATAGGTGTGCAGTCCTGCATTTTCAAGTCCAAAATTCACTGCATCAGCCAAATCCTCCACAGTGTTTGCAAGGGTTCCGTCCAAATCGAAAACTACAATTTTGTACATTTATATTCCCTTTTCCTGTTCAAAAAGTACTGCTCTGCAAGGGGCTGCTTCCAATCCCTCTACCTTAATGGGAAAGGCGCAAATCTCATATTCTCCGTCTTTAATATTTGACAGATTAAGCCCCTCAAGAATTGCAACATCATTTTCAAGTAGAATTCTGTGGGTTTTCTCTTCTTCATAAGATGTAGCAATTGACAGTGCCTCTGTACCCACAAGTATGGTGTTATTGTCTGCAATTACCTGTGCCGCAGATGAAGAAAGGTATACCATTTCGTCCTTACTTCTAAATAAAATCCTCTTTCTTGAGCGAGCAAGTATTCTGTCCATATCGGCCCCTGTCAGAATGCCATCCACTGTTATAACGGTGCATTTGCCATAGAATGTTCTTATATCCATTTTGTCTATGGTGTCGCCGTCGTCTATAAAATGCAAAGGAGCATCAATATGTGTGCCTGTGTGGGGACAAATTGTAAACTGGCTAAGATTGTATTCGTCGCCATTTGATATGCTTTTTATCGCCTTTGCAGAAGGCTTTGGATCACCCGGATACACCTTGCTTCTGAAAACACCCTTTGATATATCGTGCAAAATCATCATTTTCACCTACAATATCAGAATAATATTATTATACATAAAAAAACAGATAAGTCAAAAGGCTCTGCAAATTGCAGAGCCTTTTTCTATAATCGTCTTTAATTTTTAAAGATAATTAGTCTACTGAGCCGTCAGTATCAATTTCTCCGCCTGTTGGCAATGTTGTAGAATTTGAAGATGAAGATGGTTCTTCTGTCTTTGAGGAAGATGACTCCTCTATCTTTGGAGAGGATGGCTCTTCTGTTTTAGAAGAAGATGAAGCCTCTGTCTTTGATGATGAAGATGCCTCTGTCTTTGAAGAAGATGGCTCTACTGTGCCGTATACATATGCAACAA
>JAFLUK010000144.1 GCA_022508865.1 Oscillospiraceae bacterium
CTATTCCTCTCCTCCCAGTTAAAAAGAATCAGCCCGAAAACTGTACAAGCTATGGTGTATAAATATTTGGAAAAAATAGGACTTGACAGTCAAGGTTATAGCTGTCATAAATTACGGCACACTGCCGCTACCCTTATGTATCAACACGGCAATGTGGATGTAAGAGTACTTAAGGATATTTTGGGTCACGAAAACCTTGGCACTACGGAAATTTACACTCATCTTTCAAATAAACAGCTTGAGGACGCATCTAACAGCAATCCCCTGTCTAAAGTAAAAATGAAAAAAGATGATAACTAAACATAAAAATACCCCTGTAACTTATAGTTTAACAAGTTACAAGGGTATTAATTTTTATATTATTTATTTTTAGGTAAATTAAACTCTGAAAAATCAAAGGTAGAGAAATAGTCAGCAGGAGTTTCCGCACGTCTGATTAGCTTGTGCGTACCATCCTCTTTATAAAGAACTTCTGCACTTCTCAACTTACCGTTATAATTATAGCCCATTGAGAAGCCATGTGCACCTGCATCGTGGATATAAATTATGTCGCCCATATCAATCTTTGGTAACATTCTGTCAATAGCAAATTTATCGTTATTTTCGCAAAGACCACCTGTTACATCATACTTATTGGTGCAAGGCTCATTCTCCTTGCCCAGCACTGTAATATGATGATAAGAGCCATACATAGCAGGTCGCATAAGGTTTGCTGCACATGCATCAAGACCGATATATTCCTTATAAATATGTTTTTGGTGAATTGCAGTTGCAACCAATGCGCCGTAAGGTGCCAGCATATATCTGCCAAGCTCGGTATAAATTTCAATATCACCCATTCCCTCGGGAACAAGGATTTCTTCAAATTTCTTTCTTACACCCTCACCTATGATTGCAATATCATTTTTTGGTTGTTCAGGTCTGTAATCAACACCAACTCCACCTGAAAGGTTAATAAATTTGATATGTACACCTGTCTTTTTGTGAAGTCTTACAGCTAATTTGAAGAGTATTCCTGCAAGCTCCGGATAATAGCCATTAGAGACAGTATTTGATGCTAAAAAGGCGTGAATACCAAATTCTTCAGCGCCGGCTTCTTTTAACTCAATAAATGCCTTTTCCATCTGCTCCTCGGTCATACCGTATTTGGAGTCACCCGGAGTATCCATTACCTGAATACCCTCTTTGCTGTCGGACATTTTAAAAACTCCACCTGGGTTATAGCGGCAGCATATTGTCTTTGGCACACCGCAAATATTCTTTATGAACTCTACATGGGTATAGTCGTCAAGATTTATATTTGCTCCTAAATCATAAGCCTTTTTCATATCTTCAACAGGTGTAACATTGGAGCTGAACATAATTTCGCTACCGGTGATTCCGCAGGATTCACACAGCATAAGTTCTGTATAAGATGAACAGTCCATACCACATCCCTCTTCCTGAAGAATTTTCATCAGGTAAGGATTTGGTGTAGCTTTTACTGCAAAATATTCCTTGTAACCTTTGTTCCAGCTAAAAGCCTTGTTAAGCGCTCTGGCATTCTCTCTAATACCCTTTTCGTCATAAATATGGAAAGGTGTAGGAATATCTTTAATAATATCCTTTGCCTGTTCCAGTGTAATAAACGGTTTCTTTTCCATTTCTCTATTCCTCCTCTGATTCCTTCAAATATTCCTCAACACACTCTTCAATAACACCGATTATTGAATCGGCTCCCTCCCCTGTCTGGGCTGAAAATGGGAATATTCCTATATTTTCAAATTCTTTGAGAGTTTCCCCTATCATTATTAGGTTTTTTTCTTTTTCAGATTTTTTCAGTTTGTCCATTTTTGTTAAAACAACAATATATGGAAAGCCATTTTCGTACAGGAAATTAATCATACCAAAATCATCCTGTGTTGGCTTGTGCCTCATATCAAGAAGCTGAACAACAAGACAAAAGGCCCTTTCTTGTGCAAAATAGCCCTCCATCAGCTCTGACCAACGCTCTTTTTCCTGCTTACTAACCTTTGCATATCCATAACCCGGTAAATCAACAAGATGAAAGTTGTCAACATTATAGAAGTTGATTGTACCTGTTTTGCCGGGTTTGGAGCTGATTCTTGCAAGGGATTTTCTCCCTGTCAGCTTGTTAATAAGAGAGGATTTGCCTACATTACTTTTTCCTGCAAAAATAATCTCGGGCTTTGTAGATTGGGGAAGTTGTTCACTTGTACCGCAGGCAGACTGAAATTCAGCATTTTTAAATGTCAACTACATCCCCTCCTACTGTCTTATTGTGTTAGTATTCTTACTACCTAATCTTCTGCTTTGTGAATTAACAGATAAATTTTTTACAGGCTTTTTAATTAGTGTATCTTTGTAATTATTAATTGCAATTTCAAGCACTTCTGTAATATGGTTTACAGGTATGAATTTTACCTTTTCTTTTACAACTGTGTCAACCTCTTCTAAATCCTTAATATTCTCATTAGGAATTATAACCACATCAATACCGTTTTTAAAGGCTGCCATACTTTTTTCTCGGAGACCGCCAATAGGCATTACCTTCCCCCTCAAGGTAATTTCTCCTGTCATAGCAACATTGCTTTTTACTTCTTTTCCTGTGAGAACAGAGAAAATTGCTGTAGCCATTGTAATACCGGCAGAAGGTCCGTCCTTTGGAACTGCACCTTCCGGAGCATGGATATGAGTATCATTTTCTTTATAAAAATCAGGACTGATATTATATTTTTCAGAAATTGTTCTGATACAGGTAATTGCAGTTTTGGCTGATTCCTGCATAACATCACCCAGAGAGCCTGTGAGCTGAACTTCTCCCTTGCCTCTCATTACTGCTACTTCAATCGGGAGCAACGTGCCGCCCACAGATGTCCACGCAAGACCGTTAACAACACCAATTTCATCAATTTTACTTCTGTTGCTGTCGGAATATTTTACAGGTCCTAAAAATTCAGTAATATTTTTCTCTGTAATTTTAACAGCATCAACAATGCCTTCAAGGATTTTTACTGCCGATTTTCTCATAAGAGATGCAATTTCTCTTTCAAGCTTACGAACACCTGCTTCTCTTGTATATGAGTCAATAAGCATATATATTGCCTTTGCGCTAATTTTAAAATTATCTTTATGTAGACCATTTACTTCAAGCTGTTTTTTTACAAGATGCTTTTTTGCAATGTTAAACTTTTCTTCTCTTGTATAAGACGGAAGCTCAATTATATCCATTCTATCACGAAGAGGTTCAGGAATTAAAGAAATATCATTTGCAGTAGTAATGAACATAACCTTTGATAAATCAAACGGGATTTCCAAATAGTGGTCAACAAATTTATTATTCTGCTCGCTGTCCAGAACTTCAAGCAATGCAGAGGTCGGGTCGCCTTTGTAGTCATTGCCTAACTTATCCACTTCATCAAGTATAATAAGAGGATTCATACTACCGGATGTTTTAATTGCATTAATTATCCTACCGTGAATAGACCCAATATATGTTTTCATGTGACCTATTATTTCAGCTTCGTCCTTAATACCTCCCAAAGCAATTCTGGCA
>JAFLUK010000145.1 GCA_022508865.1 Oscillospiraceae bacterium
TTCCCGAGTGGCCAAAGGGGACAGACTGTAAATCTGCTGGCGATGCCTTCGGTGGTTCGAATCCACCATCTCCCACCATAATGGTTATAAAAAAGTCCGATGTTATCGGACTTTTTTTGTTGGTTATATTATTTATAATATAATTTAAGATAATAAATTAAGCCTACAGATAATCTTTATAAAATAATTATTGTCTTGAAAAACATTAAAATGTGTGATATTATTTCATCAATACAAGTTTTGAGGTGACTATATGCTTTACAAATTTAATATCAACCTTGACGATAAGGATTATTATAATTTTAACAAATTTTACAATTTTAAAACCCACTACGGCAGAAAGTTACTTTTATTTTACAGAATTTTTGTTGTAGTTATATTTATTCCCTTTATTCTTTTAACACTTTCCGACTGTGGCTACAATGCCGAGGGACTTGTGATGACTATTCTCTACTTTATTTTAATGGGGGCTATGGAGTTATTACTTAAACCTATGCTTTGCCTTGGGGTTAAGATGAATATGAAGCTGAAAAAGAAATCAGGCAAAGCACCCTATACACCAACGGCAGAAATGGAATTTTATGATGATTACTTTATTGAACAAACACCACAAAGCAAAAGTGAGATTCTATATTCAATAATCGACAGTCTTTATATTGACGGCAAGGGTAATGTGTATATATTTGTCAATAATATATCAGGATTTATTCTACTGAAATCCTGTTTTGATTCTGAAGATCAATACAATAGCTTTTTAACATTTATCAGCACAAAGACAGACATAATCTACAATACTAAATAAGTTTAAACGGTTGCATTAGCAGCCGTTTTCTCTTTTGCCAACAGACCGATAGACAATTAATTTTGATAGTGGTATAATTTTTGTGGCGGTGATGATGATGAAAAAAATTGCAATGGGAATTTTGGCGCACGTAGACTCCGGAAAAACAACTCTTTCCGAGGCTATGATGTACTGTTCAGGCAATATAAGCAAGCTGGGAAGAGTTGACCACAAAAATTCCTTTTTGGACACCTTTGCCCTCGAACGTGACAGAGGTATTACAATTTTTTCAAAACAAGCAGTGCTGAATTACAAAAACACTCAATTCACAATGCTTGACACTCCGGGACACATTGATTTTTCTGCAGAAACAGAGCGGACCTTGCAGGTGCTGGACTATGCAATCCTTGTTGTCAGCGGCTCGGAGGGTATTCAAAGTCACACTCAAACCCTTTGGCTGCTCCTGAAAAGGTACAACATTCCCTGCTTTATCTTTATTAATAAAATGGATTTGCAGGGTGCCGAAAAAAATCTTGTAATGACACAGATTAAAACCAAATTCGGCGATGGCTGTGTGGATTTTTCAGATGATAACAGTGAAAATTTTCTCGAAAGCATTGCCCTGTGTGATGATGCTCTCCTTGAAAAATATTACAATAATGAACATATTGAAAAAGAGAATATAATCACCGCAATTAAAGAACGTAAAATTTACCCCTGTCTATTCGGCTCGGCCTTAAAAGTTGAAGGTATTAAAGAATTTCTTGATTGTCTTGAAAACTACACCCAAATGCCCTACTACGGCACAACCTTTAGTGGCAAGGTGTATAAAATTTCTGAAGACAACAAGGGCAACCGCCTTACATTTTTGAAAGTAACGGGAGGAAATCTAAAGGTAAGAGAAATTCTTGAAAGTGATAACAATACAAACGGCGAAAAAATAAATCAGATAAGGATATATTCAGGAGAAAAATTCACCACTGTTGACAAAGCCTCTGCCGGTACAATCTGTGCAGTGACAGGCATTACCTTTACACATTCAGGAGATGGACTGGGTGCTGAAAAGGACACAGGCTTACCTATGCTTGAGCCTGTCCTCACCTATAAGGTAATTCTTCCAAAGGATATAGATGCCCATACTGCCCTTGCAAAGCTTAAAATTCTGGAAAACGAGGATCCGCAACTAAATGTTGTGTGGAACAACAGACTGAAGGAAATTCACATTCGCATTATGGGTGACATTCAGCTTGAGGTTTTAAAATGCATTATTGAAGAAAGATTTAATTTTAACGTTACTTTTGGAAAGGGAAACATTTTTTATAAGGAAACTATAGGCAACACAGTTGAAGGTGTTGGGCACTTTGAACCGCTGCGTCATTATGCAGAGGTTCACCTGATTTTGAAACCTTTAAAAAGAGGCAAGGGAATTGTATTTAAAAACCGTTGCAAGGAGGATTTGCTGGACAAAAACTGGCAAAGGCTTATTCTCACCCACCTATATGAAAAAACTCACCTTGGTGTGCTGACAGGCTCCCCAATCACAGATATAGAAATAACCCTTGTGTCAGGAAAAGCGCATCCAAAGCACACCGAGGGCGGTGACTTCAGGCAGGCTACCTACAGAGCTGTAAGACAGGGTTTACGGCAAGCAAACAGCATCTTGCTAGAACCGATTTATGCCTTTACCCTTGAGGTTCCAAACGAAAATACCGGCAGGGCAATATCGGATATTCAGAGAATGCACGGCAGCTTTGACTCTCCTGAAAACACAGGAGAAACTACAATTCTCAAAGGTACTGCACCTGTTGCCACAATGGGTGACTACACAAAGGAAGTGATGCAGTACACCCACGGCAAAGGTAAACTGATGTGCAGACTAAAGGGATATGAGCCTTGTCACAACAGCGAAGAAGTGATAGAAAACTTCTCTTATGATTGCGACGGCGACACTGATAACCCCTGTGATTCCGTCTTTTGCTCCCATGGTGCAGGTCACACAGTAAAATGGAATGAAGTAAAAAGTCATATGCATTTACCCGGAGTTCTGGAAAAGCCAAAGGATTATACAGACAATACCCCTGTAAAAAACTTTGAAAAATACAAAACCCAAAAGGATATTTTTGCTCTTGATAAGGAGCTTATGGGGATTTTTGAGCAGACCTATGGTCCTGTTAAAAAGAAGAATTTTAATGACACAAATACAAAAAGACACATTCAGGCACCTGAAACGAAAGGAACAACTAAAGAAAAACAACCAAAACCAAAATATATCGGTGAGGAATATCTTCTTGTGGACGGCTACAATGTAATTCACTCATGGGAACATCTGAAAAAGCTGACAGAGGGTGATTTGGAGGCGGCAAGAAACACACTGATTAATATTCTGTGCAACTATCAAGGATACTGCAAATGTGAGCTTATTCTTGTTTTTGATGCCTACAGAGTAAAGGGTAAGCACAGAGAGGTAGAAAAGGTAAATAATATCAACGTTGTATACACAAAAGAGGCAGAAACCGCAGATATGTATATAGAAAAGGTAACCCATAAGCTGGCTAAAAATCACAAGGTGAGAGTTGTAACCTCTGACAGTATGGAACAGTTTATTATCCTTGGCAACGGCGCACTTCGCATTTCTTCCAATGCTTTTTTAGCGGAGGTGCGTAAAGCAGAAGCGGAAATCAGAGAAATAATTTCTGATTAATGTACTCAAATTATACCGTTAAAATACTCCGAAAGGACAATGACTATGACAAAGTTAG
>JAFLUK010000146.1 GCA_022508865.1 Oscillospiraceae bacterium
AACATTTCCTATTGACAGAATATCAGCCTTTGTGATAATATATCTTATATAATAATCATTTGGTTATAAATTATTAGCAAGGTTGTGAAAATATGAAGTAATATTCGTCAAATAAATATTGAATAATAAAAAGACTTTAATTCAATTATTTTTATAAACTACATACACAAAAAATCCGCAGTACATTTTGATTGTACTGCGGATTTTTTATACTTATACCGAAATGTGATTAAAATCAGATTTTCATTTCACCGATAACGGACTTTAAATCATCTCTCATACGAATTGCTTCACGTCTTGCTGCCTTTGCATAATCTTTTTCATCAAGACCCTCTTCCTTTTGCCATGCACACATAATGCCCCGTGAGGAGTTTACAATTGCACCAATTCCGTTGCTGTCAAATGCGCCCTGACAATCCTTTGCTCCGCCGCCCTGTGCGCCGTAGCCAGGAACAAGGAAAAATGTTTTCGGCAATTCTTTTCTTAACTCTGTGAGCATTTCAGGATATGTTGCGCCAACAACTGCACCAACACCGCTGTAGCCGTATTTGCCTGTTAAGTCCTCTCCCCACTGCTCACACATTCTGCCCATATGGAGATAAACTGTTTCTCCGTTTGTAAATTCCAGGTTCTGAAGCTCCCCTGATGATGGATTGGATGTCTTTGCAAGCACAAAAATCCCCTTGTCCTTTTTGTTGCAAATATCAATCAGAGGCTTTATGCCGTCTGTACCCAGGTAGCCGTTTACTGTAAGGGCATCTCCGCCAAAGGCTTCCTCTGCCTCACCGTCAATATCGGTTACACCAAGGTGAGCAATTGCATATGCCTCCATAGTTGTACCGATATCGTTTCTTTTTCCGTCTGTAATTACAAACATTCCCTTTGACTTTGCATATTCAATAGTTTCTGCAAGGGCTTTCATACCCTGCCAGCCGTACATTTCATAGTATGCGCACTGGGGTTTGATAGCAGGAACAATGTCACAAAGCTCATGAATAAGTCCTTTGTTGTATGTGAGAATGGCATCTGCGGCGCCTGCCAGGGTTTTTCCATATTTTTCAAATGACTCTTTTTTGATATATTCAGGTATATAAGCCATTTTAGGGTCCAGTCCTGCAACTGTAGGATTTTGCTTTTCAACAATTTTTTCAATCAATCTATCAAATGACATATTTACAGCTCCTTTATAATTATTCAAACTTCACTTATTTAGTGCCGTACTTTGCTCTGTAAGCCTTCATAGCCTCAAGGTGTTCAATTCCCGATACAACGCCCTTTTCTATTGCTGCGATAATATCGTCCATGGTAACAACGGAATGCACCTTAATACCAAACTCCTCTTCTACCTCCTGAACAGCAGACTTTGTGCCGTTTTTGCCGATTTCCATTCTGTCAACAGAGATAACCATATCTGTAACCTTTGCATTGCAGATTCCCTTGATTTTTTCCATTGACTCTCGGAGGGCCTTACCTGATGTGATAACATCATCTACAAAAATCAGTGTATCGTTCTCTCCAAACTGATAACCGATAATCATACCGCCCTCGCCGTGGTCTTTAACCTCTTTTCTGTCAAAACAGTAGTTAAGGTCAATACCAAACTTTGTGAAAAGGGTTATACCTGTTGCTATCGCAAGGGGAATACCCTTGTAGGCAGGGCCGAAGATTGCATCTCCCTTGATGCCTCTGTCATTAATGCACTCTGCATAAAATTCACCCAGCTTGCTTATTTGTGAGCCTGTTTTGTAGTTGCCTGTGTTTATGAAGTATGGAGAAATTCTTCCGCTTTTAAGTGTAAATTCCCCAAAACGGAGAATCCCGCCGTTTACCATAAACTTAATAAATTCTTCTTTGTAAGTCAGTTTGTTGTTTTCCATAATTTTCATCTCCTAGTATTATTCTTCAAAAACTATCTCTCCGCCGAGTATTGTTTTTACAACCTTGCCCTTCATTTTCATATTTTTGAAAGGTGTATTTTTACTTTTGCCATGGAGCTTATCTCTGTCTACTGTCCATTCCTTATTCACATCCACAAGGGCTATATCTGCATTTGCACCCACCTTCAATGAGCCTGCATTAATTTTCAGAATGTTCGCAGGGTTACTACTCATAAGACGGGCAATGTCCATAAGGGTGAAGTTTCCGTTGTGATACAGCATTGTCAGAGTTGCGGCAAGACTGGTTTCCATTCCGATTGAGCCGTTTGGCGCTTTTTCAAAGTCTGCCTTATCCTCCTCTGTGTGGGGTGCATGGTCAGTTGCAATACAGTCAAGAGTTCCGTCAGCCAGCCCCTGTATAATTGCAAGTCGGTCCTCTTCTGTCCTTAAAGGTGGATTCATTCTGTAGTCTGCATCTCTCTTTTCCAGCACATCCTCCGTAAGGGTAAAGTAATGCGGAGCAGTTTCTGCCGTAACCTTTACCCCACGGCTTTTAGCCTGTCTTATGAGCTCAACAGATGTTTTTGTGCTTACGTGGCAAATGTGAACAGGAACATTGTTTTCCTCTGCAATGAGAATCTCTCTATTTGTCCCATTGTCCTCTGCTTCATTGGGAATGCCCGCAATGCCCAAAAGTTCCGACATTTTTCCTTTATTGATTTTGCCGTCCTTTGCTTTCTCCAAGTCCTCACAGTGGGCAACCACTGTCATACCAAGTGTGGGAGCTTTTTTCATAGCCTCTGCCATAATTTCTCTGTCAAGTACAGGTCTGCCGTCATCAGAAAGGCCAATTGCTCCTGCCGCCCTCAAAGCCTCAAGTTCGGTTGCTTCCTTACCCATAAGACCCTTTGTAATGGAAGCCGCCACATACACACGACTTTTGCAGTTTTTTGCCTTATTCAGCACATAGTTTATTATTCCTGCATTGTCAATGGTAGGGTCGGTGTTTGGCATACACAAAAGGCTTGTTACACCACCTGCTGCTGCCGCATTTGTGCCAGTGATAATATCCTCCTTGTTTGTCTGCCCGGGGTCACGAAGATGAACGTGCAAATCCACAATCCCAGGAAAGGCCACAAGTCCTTTGCCGTCAATTACTGTGTCTGTTTCTTTTTTGGCAAAAGGTTTTGTTATTCTGCCGTATTCTACATAAATATCCGTTACTTTGTCGGTATTCTCCATTGGAGAAATCACTCTGACATTTTCAATAATCAGTCTGTTAATATTAATCACCCTTAAAATTTTCTGGAAGAATTTTTTCTGTTTTTGCCTTTTCTGTTCTCTTTTGTGTTTTTCTGTCTTTTCCTATCCAAAAAATCACTGTAGTCATTTGGCTCTTTTCCATATTCTTCAGTGCTATCATATACATCCTGCGTTGAGTATTCCTGCGCCTGTCTGTGAGCATCTTTTATTAGCTCTCTTTCCAGCTTGTCAATATTTTGTGCAGACTCCAATCCATCCACACCGTCAAAGAACGCATCCGGTCTGTCTGCGCCTGTTGCGGTATTTCTGTTTCTTCTTGCTTTTTCTCTGTTCAGTCTTTCTTTTCTGTCGTCCTCATACAGCTTGTTGTCAATTGCTTGCAGGGTG
>JAFLUK010000147.1 GCA_022508865.1 Oscillospiraceae bacterium
CGGGTCAATTACAGACCCAATCAAACAATTTACATCAGGAGGATATAACGATGAAAAAAATTATTGCACTTATGCTTTGTCTTGTAATGGCATTGCTTGTAACTGCTTGCGGCGGTTCTGACTCTGACTACGAGACCATTGTTGACAAAGGCGAACTGGTTATTGGTATTACAGAGTATGCACCAATGGATTATCAGGACAAAAACGGAGAATGGACCGGTTTTGACGCTGAATTTGCAAAGGCTGTTGCAGAAAAAATGGGCGTTGAAGCAAAGTTTATTGTAATTGACTGGGATAATAAATTCCTTGAACTTAAATCAAAGTCAATTGACTGTATCTGGAACGGTATGACAATTTCTACAGAAGTTGAGAAGAACACAAGCTGTTCTAAGCCATACGCAAAAAATGAACAGATTGTTGTTATGAAGAAGAGCGAAGTTGATAAGTATAAGGACGTTAAGTCAATGTCTAAACTTCAGTTTGCTGTTGAGTCTGAATCAGCAGGTCAGTCTGCAGCCGAGGACAACGGTCTTAAATTCACAGCCGTTGCAGCACAGAGTGACACTCTTACAGAGGTTATGTCAGGCAGTGTTGATGCTTGTATTATTGACAGCACAATGGCTGCTTCAATGACAGGCGAAGGCACAAGCTACAGCGACCTTGCACCGGGTCTTATACTTACTAACGAAGAATATGGAGTTGGTTTCCGCAAGGGTTCTGATATGACTGAAAAATTTAATCAGTATGCCAAGGAGCTTAAGGAAGACGGCACACTTGAGAAGCTTTCCAAAAAATATAACGTTGCTTTAGCCGACTAATTTCGAATACATAGTTATTTTAGCACAAAAAATATTTAATTTTCAGATTATAACCTATAGTGTGACTATAGGTTATAATTATCTGAATTGAGGAACAACAATGAGCGATTTTCTTTCTATTACACTGAATTTGCTGGATGGCTTTTTATCTACCCTACAGCTTTTTGGTATGACTCTTCTGTTTGCTCTGCCGCTGGGACTGATAATCAGCTTTGGCTCTATGAGCAAGTTCACACCGTTAAGATGGCTTGTCCGTACATTTGTATGGATTATCAGAGGCACACCTCTTATGCTACAGCTTATAGTAGTATATTATGGCCCTGGACTTATTCTGGACACCGGTCTTATGCCAAGATTTTCTGCGGCCCTTCTTGCCTTTGTTATTAACTATGCATGCTATTTCTCTGAAATATACAGAGGTGGTATTGAGTCAATCTCAAAGGGTCAGTATGAAGCAGGTCAGGTTTTGGGCATGACAAAGTCACAGATTTTCTTCAAAATAATCTTACTTCAGGTTATCAAGAGAATTATCCCGCCAATGAGTAACGAAATCATTACCCTGGTAAAGGATACTTCTCTTGCAAGAATTATTGCAGTTTATGAGATTATCTGGACAGCACAAACATACATTAAGTTGGAGGGCATTATTTGGCCACTATTCTACACAGCAGCCTTTTACCTTGTTTTTTCAGGTATACTTACACTTCTCTTTGGCTACATTGAGAAAAAGTTAAGTTATTTCAGGAGTTAAACTATGGCTATATTAGAAGTTAAAAATTTAAGAAAAAGATTTGGCAAAACAGAGGTTCTCAAGGGTATTGACTTTTCTCTTGAAAAGGGCGAGGTACTGTCAATTATCGGCTCTTCAGGCAGCGGAAAAACAACACTGCTGAGATGTCTGAATTTTTTGGAAACTGCCGAACATGGTACAATTTCTGTAAATGATAAGGTTATATTTAACGGTGAAAGTCGCAAAAACCTTAAGGATGCGGATATAAGACAAAATCGTCTGCACTTTGGCCTTGTTTTTCAGAATTTCAACCTTTTTCCACAATACAATGTGCTAAAAAATGTTATGATGGCCCCCACCCTGCTAAAGACCGATACAACGAAGAATATAGAGAAGCACGCAAGAGAATTGATTGAGCGTGTGGGTCTTACCGACAGAATTGACCACTATCCCTGTCAGCTTTCGGGCGGTCAGCAGCAGAGAGTTGCAATTGCAAGAGCGCTGGCTATGAATCCTGATATTCTCTGCTTTGATGAGCCTACCTCGGCACTGGACCCTGAACTTACAGGAGAGGTACTCAAGGTTATTAAGGGGCTTAAAAGTGCTGACAGCACAATGGTTGTTGTTACCCACGAGATGAGCTTTGCAAAAAATATTTCCGATAAGGTTATCTTTATGGCAGACGGTGTAATTGAGGAACAAGGCACACCCGAGGAAGTTTTTGAAAATCCAAAATCACCAAAGACACGCGCTTTCCTCAACAAATCCCTAGAGGGTATTTAAAACAGATTTATTAAAATAAATTCATATGTAGACCCTGCAATGGCTGTTGCTGTTGCAGGGTATTTTTATGGGTAAAACACTATACAAAGAAGCAACGCAATTTTTATTTTATTTATTTTTGTTAGACAATCACACCGTGATTCTGCATTAATATTCTGTTACCAACTTTTTATTGAATTAATAACTATATATTGCCATGAAAAAAACGACCACCAAAAGTTAGATTTTAGTCTAACTTTTGGTGGTCGGATCAGATTCCATAGAGGGTTACTTGCACTTAATATGCTTTAATTTTTTTTAATAATTACTTTTTAACAGTAATTTTGCATTTTACAAAGGTACCACTGCCGTCCTTTGCAATCGCTTTTATGGTACACTTACCTGCCTTTTTGGCTGTTACCCTGCCCTTTTGAGTTACGGTAGCAATTCTTTTATTTGAGGATTGCCATGTGAGCTTTTTATTGTCCGCTTTTTTGGGATTTACAGCGGCTTTTAAATTAAAGCTTTCTCCCTTTTTCATTGTCTTGGACTTTTTGTTCAGCTTGATTGATGTAACAAGAGTTGTGTAATTTACCTTTACTGTCAGACTCTTGGTGGCGGTAAACGACACCTTGTTGCCCTTGTAGGTTTTGCCGTTTAATGTAATGGACTTTACCTTGTAACCCTTGTTAGCAGAGGCAGTAAGGTTAACCTTTGAACCATGAACATAATAACCTGTACCTGTTACCTTGCCATGGGGGGCATTTGCCTTTATGTTGTACATACCTGTGTTGATTTTGAAAGTATAGGACACACTGCAAATCTCTGTTATTGTCTCCTTATCTTCTGTAGAGTTTGTTGCAGATTCTGAACTTAAACTCCAATAATCAAACCAGTCGTCATCATAATAATCATCATCAATTTCCACTTCGCAAGGCTCATAGGCTGTACCAATAAATTTGTCGCCTACAACAACGCCATTAATACTGTTTACATTGTCTTCCTGATAATAATAATTCAGCGTTGTAAACTTATCAAATTTCACGTCATATTTAACTGTGTCGCCCATATTACCAAAGGATACGCCTGTATAAAGCAGTCCTCCTGAAACAAGGTCAACATTAGGTTTGTAATAGGTATAGCTATTTCCGTCAAAAACAACACTTTCTTTTGCTTCTGAATTTAATCTTGCAGCGGTGCTC
>JAFLUK010000148.1 GCA_022508865.1 Oscillospiraceae bacterium
ACCTATCAGGGAAAGTAAGGAGGTAAAGACTAACAAGATTACCAATATAGCAGCCAACAAGGCGGCTGCAAGAAATCAGAAGAAACAACAGCAACCCTCGGATGGTTTGCCTATGGGTGATGATGTTGACCCTGAAACTGGCGAAATATTAAATAATGAAAATCCGGATAACACTCAAGAATAATCAGTAACCATGACACAAATTAATTATAATCAGGAACAACATAGTCTTGATTGGTATCGCTCAAGACTCGGTAATTTTACCGGTAGCAGAATCGGTGCTTTGATGAAAAGCGGCAAATCAAAATCAGAACTATTCGGCCAGACTGCAAAATCATATATCTATCAGATTGCAGGGGAGAGAAATATCTCCCCTGAAATCAGGGATAATGATGAATTATTTCAAGTTTATCTTGATGTTACTTCTGTATCTTCAAAGGCGATGCGTTGGGGTTCGGAACAAGAAGAAAATGCCAAGAGACTTTATGAAGATATAACGCAAAGGGAGATTAAGCCTACAGGTCTTTGCACCTATCAGGATGTACCGCATTTTGCATCTTCACCTGATGGTTTGGTTCAAGAAGATGGTGTTTTGGGATGTGTGGAAGTTAAATGCCCTCAATTACCGGCTTTTACCCAGTACGTTTCTGAAATCACTGACAACGAAACTTTATACAAAACCAATCCGGATTATTTCTATCAATGTCAGGCACACATGGCATGTACCGGTGCGATGTTCTGTGATTTTATAGTCTATTCCCCATTTGTGGAAACTCCGATTCACATTGTCAGGATTACACGTGATGATACAATCATTAAAAATATGGTTGAACGTGTAAAAGAAGCTAATAAGATGATAGATGAAATCCATTCACAAATTCAAAACAGGGCATAAGTATGGATAACAACACATATTTCACAGGGTCAATCTGCGTGTCTGATATACCCAAAGAACTTATTAAGGAGGTGATGTGCAAAGATGGCAAAGTACGCAAATATTTGAATATTGCCATAATGCCGAAAAAGAAACCGTCATCATTCACAAATGATAAAGGAACGGTAACATTCACCCATTATATCACCTGCGCTCCCCCACGTGCTGAACAGGTTGAGGGCAAGAATTATTTCATCGGTGATTTGCAGACAAAGCAATTCCCCAATAACGGAAGTGCAAATACACAATCTGCACCGGCATCCGGTTATTCTTCACCATCCTCAAGTCCTTTTGGAGCTGCACCGGCAGAACAAGATGAAGATTTACCATTTTAATTAACAATATATCCGGCATCGGCTATACTGGTGCCGGATTAACCTTTTTAATTGTAATCGTCATGTTATACGAAATCAAAATAAAAGTAGCAAAAGAAGATGAGAAAGGTCATCAGAAAGAAGTTAAAGAACATTATATCCTTGATGCGGAAACCCACGGAGAAGCAGAAGAAATAGGATATAAACTTTATGGCGATAATCCCCATGCGAAAATTGATGTTTTTGCAGTTTCAAGAAGCCAGATTAGGGAGATTGTCAACAATAAAGAAGAAGACAAGCCTTTCTTTATGGCTGTTGTTACACAGCTTTATATTGATGAAACCACAGAAAAGGAAAAGGAACTTAAATATCCTATGCTTGTTTGTGCAAAAGATTTGACAGAGGCAAACATATTTATGGTACAATACCTGAAACAAGGTTATACCGATATGCGTCTTGATGCAATCAAGCGTACAAAGATTCTTGATTACATACCTTATGAATAAAGGGATAAGGATATGTGCCGCAGGAAATCATTTGTCTTATACACAGACATCCGCACTACCTATAATCAGATGTCTGATGAAGAGATTGGCCGGTTGCACCGTTTCATCGCAGATTATAATTACATAGACCTTAATAATGCGGAAGAAGTTGCGAATTTTGAGAATCGGCTAAAACAAGACAGAATAATATCACTTGCTTTTGCGCCAATAAGGGCTCAGTTTGAACGTGATGAGGCCAAATATGATAATATCGTAGAAAAAAGGCGTAAGGCCGGTAAACGTGGCGGTTATGCCAAAGCCGGTAAGAATCTTGATGATGACGGTTCTAAACAAGAATCGTCATTGCCGGTTGTGGTGGAAACCAAACAGCCGGAAGTGGATTTTGAACGGATGTATTCTGCATGGTCTAAAAATTTGCTTGAAAACAAAAAAGAGAAAGAATGGTTTGACCTTGTTAGCAAGGAAACCGGCATCTTGAATTTTGTTCTGGCTTTTCAGTTATTCAGGGAACATCTTATTAAAAATGCCTTTCAATCAAAGTTCACATCTGCCGAAATGAATTATGAAGACCGCAAAAGATATTTCATCAGGGCTTCATCAGTTTTCGCCACATCAGAATGTAAAAGAAAGGCATCACAACCGGTAGCAACGGTAGTTATGCGGAATGGCAAAAGATATGTAAGCCAGTCTGGATATGAAAGAGAATTACCTGAAAATGCACCTAATCAGCCGAGCCCGGATTATTATTTTGATTTTGGGGGCGGTTGGAACTGTTGGAGGAAAGGCTAAATGGATTCTTACGAAAACTATGGCATAATAATCCCCTATAGACGTAAGACAGGGAATGTGAAATGCGTTTGTCCTAATTGCAAGAACAAGCGTTCACATCCTAATGACCGGTCTTTATCCGTAAACCTTGATAAAGGTGTATGGAAATGTCATTATTGTCAATGGACTGGTGCGTTAAAGAATGATGAGCCTTTTGTTCTTGAAGACAAACCCAGAAAAGAATATAAAAGGCCAGTACCCAAACCTTTGACTGAACTATCCCGGAAATTAGTAACATGGTTCAATAAACGGGGTATTTCTGAACGTGTCCTGAAACAGATGCGGATTGGTGAGGGTGAAGAATATATGCCACAGATTAATGGCAAAATCAACACCCTGCAATTTAATTACTATCTGCATGATGAACTGATAAACGTCAAATACCGGGATGGCCATAAGAATTTCAAACTGACATCCGGTGCTGAATTAATCCCTTATAATATTGATGCAATAGAAGGTAAGGAGGATTGTATCATAGTAGAAGGTGAAATGGACTGCCTTTCATTCATAGAGGCTGGCTTTGAAAATTGTATAAGCGTGCCTAATGGTGCAAATGGCAATCTGTCTTATCTTGATGATTTTGTAGATGGCTTCTTTGAAGATAAAGAAACCATCTATATAGCCGTAGATATGGATGAGTGCGGAACAAAACTCCGTGATGAACTTATCAGGCGGTTTGGCAGTGAAAGATGTAAGATTGTAACCTTTGGCGAAGGGTGTAAGGATGCCAATGAACATCTTGTCAAATATGGAAAAGAGAGTCTGGAAAGCTGTATATCCGGAGCAAAAGATGTTAAGGTAGATGGCGTATATCAGATTTCAGACTATGAGGATGAACTTGATTCACTTTATCGGAATGGT
>JAFLUK010000149.1 GCA_022508865.1 Oscillospiraceae bacterium
AATGGCTGTTGACAGAGGCAACGCAAATGTTTCTTACCTATACTCTGCATTTCAGCCTGCTGTGCTGCGAATGATTAAGAGAACAATTGAATGTGGTAATGCAGGCGGTATTCCTGTTGGTATGTGCGGAGAAGCCGCCGCCGACCCACTGCTTATTCCCCTTCTTTTGGCATTTAATCTTGATGAATTTTCCGTCAGTGCAACATCTGTGCTAAAGACAAGGAAGATTATCTCACAGTGGACGAAAAAGGAAGCCGCAGATGTTACGGAAAAGACGCTGACCCTAAAGACAGAAAAAGAGGTTGTAAAATACCTTGAATCTGTTGCAAAATAGCATTAAAACTGAATTGATGTATTAATAGGGTGTGGCTGTGGCTATGCCCTATTATGCAATAATAATGTAGTTTTTGTTAGTTAAAGCGGTAAAATACCACACTTTGACGATTGACAACAACTTGTTAGTGTTGTAAAATATTTTAGATAGCGTATTGATGAAATATCAAAACAATATAATTTATGTAAGGAAGTATACATATGTATAAGATTGTTAGCAAAGAAGTGCTGAATCCTACCGTTACAAAAATGGTAATTGACGCACCATTAATTGCCAAAAAGGCAGAACCGGGTCAGTTCATCATTCTCCGTACTGATGAAGACGGCGAGAGAATTCCTCTTACAATAGCCGATTATGACAGAGAAAACGGAACAGTTACAATTATTTTTCAGATTGTTGGTGCAACAACTAACAAGCTGAATTCCCTTAATGAAGGGGACTTTCTTCAGGACTTTGTGGGTCCTTTGGGCAAGCCCACAGAAACAAATGGTCTTAAAAAGGTTGCTGTTGTAGGCGGCGGCGTTGGCTGTGCCATTGCATATCCTGTTGCAAAAAAACTGTATGATATGGGTGTGGAGGTACACTCAATTGTAGGCTTCAGAAACAAGGATTTAGTTATTCTTGAAGATGACTTCAAAAGCCACTCAAGCGTCTTTAAGCTTATGACAGACGACGGCTCCTACGGCGAAAAGGGTCTTGTTACAAATGCCCTTGAACAGCTTATTAAGGAGGGTAACCGTTATGACGAGGTTATCACCATCGGCCCTCTTATTATGATGAAGTTTGTGTGCAACCTCACAAAGGAATATGACATAAAGACTACAGTTTCTATGAATCCGATTATGATTGACGGCACAGGTATGTGCGGAGGTTGCAGACTTACTGTTGGCGGAGAAACAAAGTTTGCCTGCGTTGACGGCCCTGACTTTGACGGTCACCTTGTTGACTTTGATGAGGCTATGAAAAGGGGACAAATGTACAAGGACTTTGAGAAACACGCTTATGAAGAAAGCTGTAACCTTCTCAATAAGGAGGCAGAATAAAATGGCAAATATGAAAATCCCAAGAACAGATATGCCCCAGCAGGAGCCGGAGGTAAGGGCAAAAAACTTTCTTGAGGTAGCAACAGGCTACACAATGGAAATGGCTCTTGACGAAGCAAGCAGATGTCTTAACTGCAAAAATATGCCCTGCGTAGGCGGTTGTCCTGTTAATATAAACATTCCTGATTTTATTAAGATGATTTCCGAAGAAAACTTTGAGGGCGCTTATCAGGTAATCAGCGAAAGCTCCTCCCTGCCTGCAATCTGCGGCAGAGTTTGCCCACAGGAATCACAGTGCGAAGCAAAGTGTGTTCGCGGTATCAAGGCAGAGCCTGTTGCAATTGGCAGACTTGAAAGATTTGTTGCAGACTATCACAACGAGAATAATACAGAAAAGGCTGTAAAGCCTGAATCAAACGGTCACAAGGTGGCTGTTATAGGCAGCGGTCCAAGCGGTCTTACCTGTGCAGGCGACCTTGCAAAGAAGGGCTATGATGTTACAATTTTTGAAGCTCTTCACACAGCAGGCGGCGTACTTGTTTATGGTATTCCTGAATTCAGACTGCCAAAGAGCATTGTTCAAAAGGAAATTGACAACCTAAAGGATTTAGGTGTTAAGATTGAAACAAATATGGTTATCGGCAAGGTTCTTTCCATTGACGAGCTTATGGAAATGGGCTTTGAGGCTGTATTTATCGGCAGCGGTGCAGGTCTGCCAAGATTTATGAATATCCCGGGAGAAAACCTCAAGGGTGTTTACTCCGCAAACGAGTTCCTTACAAGAGTTAATCTTATGAAGGCATACAAGGAGGGTAGCGCTACTCCCATTATGCAGGCAAAGAGAGTTGCTGTTGTTGGCGGCGGTAACGTTGCAATGGATGCGGCTCGTTCAGCATTAAGACTCGGCGCCGAGGAAGTTACCATTATTTACAGAAGATCCGAAACCGAGCTTCCTGCAAGAGCAGAGGAAGTTCACCACGCTAAAGAAGAAGGTATTATCTTCCGCACACTTACCAATCCAACAGAGATTATAGGCAATGATGATGATGCAGTAACAGCTGTTAAGTGTGTAGAAATGGAGCTTGGCGAGCCTGATGCCAGCGGCAGAAGACGTCCGATTGTTAAGGAAAACAGCGAATTTGAAATTCCTATGGACTGTGTGATTATGTCAATCGGTACCTCCCCTAACCCTCTCATCAAGCAGACTACAAAGGGACTTGAAACCCAGAAGTGGGGCGGCATTATCGCTGATGAGGATGGTCTTACAAGCCGTGAATTTGTTTATGCCGGCGGTGACGCTGTTACAGGCGCGGCTACAGTTATCCTTGCAATGGGAGCAGGCAAAAGCGCTGCTGCCGCAATTGACAAGGCAATTAAAGAAAAATAATTTTGTTCATACATAAAACAAAAAACATACAAAAACAGGTGTGGAAATTCCACACCTGTTTTTTATTGCGATTATTAATTTTTAATGATTATTTATTTTTCTTTTTCCGAATATACAGCGCCACGCCAAGAATAACAAGGAGCGCAATCATAATACTATACAGCAAAACAGGATTAGTTTCCAAAGGATTTTCTGCATGGTTTGTATGAGGCACTGTTTCTGTTGTTACAAATTCATCAGCGTGGTAAATTTCTGCCATATAATTATACATAATTCATCTCCCCACACATACTATCAATCTGCCTGAACGTAGAAGGTATCAACTATCATCTGAAAGAATTTTTTATGATTAATGTGATATTCCACATAGTTTTTGCCCTCTTTGTCCTTGCCCGGAACTTTCTCAATTCCCACATTGGTAACGCCTTTTCTCAACATATCCACCGCAAGGTAGCTCACCTTTGACGCATTAATATTTGTCACCATATAAGGCTCTGCCCCATTATAAATATCAATCGGGGTTGTTATATTCTCCTTTGTCATAGAGATAGCCTTTGCAACAAAAGCGTCAAGATAAGCCTTTTGTCTTTCCATACGGTTTGTATTTGAGTCTACTTCCTCATCATTTCTGCTTCT
>JAFLUK010000015.1 GCA_022508865.1 Oscillospiraceae bacterium
TTAGAAAATTTGCATTTGTTGATTGTACGATTTTGTATGAAAGCAATTGAATCTGGAATTAAGAGTTTTAATGATTTTGAATTAGAACTAATACGACACGAAAAATCATTTATATACCATGCTCCTAAAGAAGAAATTTCTTTAAATAACTTATCTATTATCCCAGAAGAAAAATGTATTTATATGTGTGGTATATCTAATTTAATTCTAGATAAAATAATTAAGTTAGGGGATATAGTTTTATTACCCAAAAATTCTAATTACTTATATTTCAAAATACAACAAGCTTACTTTTACGGATTAGGAATTAAAAATGAAACTAATCTAGATGAAAAATCGATTAAGATTGACGAAAATTTCCCATATTATGATTTATTTTTTGAATATAACAAAGAGCTTAAACCAGTAACAGTTTGGGATCTAGACGTAATTTTGAATTTTATCTGTTACAATCGAATTGTGGAACCAACTGCTATATTAGAAAACCAACCGTATTGGAATGTTATATCAAAAACTTTCAGCTTCGATTATACTGCCGAGTTCGCCGATTATATTTGCAATAAAATTCAAAAAGCATTTGATATTTTCGTACTAATTCATAGTTTTAATTTCGAATCAAGTTCTTTCCCACCATTTGTTGGTATAAATAAATATGGAATTAGGGCAGCAGGTGTTGTAGTTGACAATAATGAGTGTATTAATAATATTCCAGGGCGAGTATTTGGACAATATAGCGAATCTTTAAAACCTTATACTATGGGTCTATCTCAAATATCGCAAGCATTGTATGGTTGTTTTTTTGATAAACATTCTAATGAAGTTTTTTGTACAAATAGAAATGCATTACATCGCCTTGCTCAAAGCCTATATTTTTATGATTCAACACATTTAATTATAGAAGTTTTCAATATTTTAGATATGCTTTTACCGGAAGAATTAAATAGCAAAAAAATAATAAATCATATTTCCACTTTTATCAGTAAATCAAAATTGGAAAAATCAAATATATCAAATGAGTTGAAATCTTTAAAAAGTACGATAAGAGATCCTATAGTACACAGCGGGAAAAGCGTTTTAGATTTGGGATTGCAAGAAAATGATATAATAAAGGTAGTCAACAGATTAATTAGTATTATTATTACTTATTGCGAAAACGTCTACTTGCTTGGAGATATAAGTTATAAAGAACTAAAACAAGAAAAGCAAAGAATACTAAGAGAATTTAACTAAGTATGTTTACATATTTCATGGTTTTTTGATGGTTCAAGTCTTTTGCAATTTGTAAATAATATATCTTTATCGTGGTATATGGACATTAAAGAAACAAAAGATGTCAAAGTGTCATTTTCGCTGATTTATGGAGTCAAACAATCGGTGGAGCGTATGACTATTAATTTTGATGTCGTTGGTTTGTGCCAAGCTGAAGGCGCCATAAATCACTACATTTAACCGACCCCAAAAGTTAGATTGAAAACTAACTTTTGGGGGTCGGTGTTTTTATGTAAGAATGGTAAATGTTCAACCGGAAATAAAACTATAAATTTTGGGGTATGCACCTCCGTATTGAGTAATTATTATTTTTGCCAGTTTTGGGTTGGTGCGTTTTATTTTTATTGGATACTGTAGGCGTTTTTCGTATACAAACATTGGTTAAACCTCCCAAGGCCAAGGGCCTTTTATCCATTGAACAGGGCTTGTTGCATCTCTGCTGTATAGCGGTCCATAGGTTTGCTCATATTTTTCTCTCAAAGGTACAAATTCCAGTTCAAGCTTGGCTATCTTTTCGGCAGCTTCCTTTGAGTCAGGGTGAGTGTCCTGAAAAAGTCTTAACTCATACATTGCAAATTCAACAGAAGAAAGCTTTTTCAGCAGGATTTCTCTTTCAGTCATCATTCATATCCTCCATATTTCCCATGCATTTTTGCCCGTAAAAAGGCTTGTTCAAAGATGGAAAAATAGTTCCGTTTTCAAACCCTTGGGCAATTGAATATAGCTTTGGGTCATTGCCCTGATATGGTACATAAGCCATAGCCTCTGTGTAGTCCTTTGGAATAGGACTTATGCCATAGCTTTGGAAAATCTCATTTTCAATCAATTGTAATTCTCCTTTGCAGCCGCAATCACTGATTTTGTGGTTGCCTGATATATTCTTTTTGGGTTACGCAACTTTGGCATAGCCTCTGTTAATATTGTATGAGATTAATACTTAAATGTGCTGATGTCATATGGTTGCTATAATTCTAAAAAAGAAAAACCTGCCAATGCTTATGTGCAATGACAGGTAGTTTAATAAATTCTTATTTATCGTTTGGAAAGGCAAAGCGGAGGAATTCAGGAAAAACATTTCTCCAATAATGTTCATTGTGGCAGGCTTCCTTATATTCTCTGAAGGCTACCTTATCTTTAGGATAATTCACCTTATCAAGGTAGGTCAGCATATCTTTAGCTGAAGTGTAGAGCTGACTTTCCAGCTCATCACCGTTGCCGTTATAGATGTATACAAATGGCTCATTGCCATTGAAATTGATTTTCTTAAGGTAATCTACCCAGACATTCTCATCATAAAGCAGAAAAGCAGGGGAAAGGGCGCCGATTGTGCCAAATTTATCAGGATGCTCCATACCAATATAAAAGGCTTCAATACCACCTGAAGAGCTACCGCATACAGAGGTGCTTTGTCTGTCGGTAAGTATATTGTAGTTCTTTTTCATATACGGCATTACAGTGTTCACAACAAAATCCGAAAAAATCTTACCTGTGCCGTTTTCAAATTCTTCGTGACTCAAATTCTCGACCTCTGCAAGAGGACCTAAGTTTGGTGTAAGCTCACTGTCGCGGTTGCCGTCTCCGTCATCAATGCCAACTATAATGCAATTGTTGCCGCTGTTGGCTTTCATAGATTCTGCACTTTGGGCTACATTCCAGCTTCCGTAGGTGGTGGACGCTTTTTCAAACATATTCTGACCATCACACAGGTAAATTACAGGATATTTTGTACTCTTGTCATTTTTATCATAATCCTCGGGAGTCCAGATAAAGATATTTTTTTCAATACCCTTATTGTATTTTAATGCTACAGTTTCAAAGGGTACATTTTCTTTTACATCATTTTCATTGTTTTCGTCATAGACAAAGGGGATTCCCACACTGCCCTGTGAAGTGCCGCCTGTAAGATAGTAGCCGCTTACATATTCGTTAAACACAAGAACAATGGATTTGTCTGTGTCATCGCTGATAAAACGCACTCTGTCAAATTTATCAGTATCTCCTGCACAGGAATATGTGGAATAATCCTCACCCTTTTTAATCAACTCCATTGTAACGGTTTCTGTATTATTTGTTGTGGTGCTTGTAAAAGTTGCAGTGATTCTGTCGGGAGAATATGGCTCCTTTACATAAATTCTGTGACCTTTGCCACTGTATGGTTCCTTCAACTTGTCATCTCCTTTTTCTGTACACCCGTATGTAAAAATGGTCAGCAATACGGATAATATAGTTATCATTGCTAAATATCTCTTCAATATTACCACCTCTTACAAAATATTGTATCAGATATATATTTTTCGTCAAGCATTATGAAAAAAATAGTATAAAATTTATATTTTGTACTTGTAATTTCCAAGATAATCCATTACAATATAGATGTACAATATATTGTGGCTTGGCAATATTGTATACACAATTTATGAGAGGGGTAGAAAAATGGAAAAACTTTTCAAACTCAAGCAGAACGGCACCAATGTTAAAACAGAAATTGTTGCCGGAATTACAACTTTCCTTGCAATGGCTTATATACTTGCAGTTAACCCAAGTATTTTGTCAGCAGCAGGAATGGACTCGGGGGCAATCTTTGCAGCAACTGCAGTATCAGCAGCTTTTGCAACATTAATTATGGCCTTCTTTGCAAATTATCCTGTAGCACTTGCCTCAGGTATGGGACTTAATGCATACTTTGCGTTTACTGTAGTTCCTGATTTGGCAAAACAGGGTATTACAAATCCTTGGCAGGTTGCACTGACAGCAATACTTGTAGAAGGTATTATTTTTATAATTCTTTCTATCTTCAAGTTCCGTGAAACATTGGTAAACAAGGTTCCTGCAAACTTAAAGTATGGTATCTCTGCAGGTATCGGCTTGTTTATTACAATCATTGGTCTTAAGGGTGCAGGCGTTGTTACAACAGACGCATACTATGACGGTACAGCTGTTCAGTCATCAACACTGGTTAAGCTGGGCGATTTAGGCTCTGCCGATGTTGTACTTGCAATTGTGGGCATACTTATTGTTGCAACACTTTGGCACTTTAAGGTTAAGGGCTCTATCCTTATCGGTATCCTTGCAACATGGGTGCTTGGCATTATTTCAGAGCTTGCAGGCTGGTATCAGGGTATTTCTCTCATTCCTGATTTTGCAAACTATTCAGTATTTGCACCTGTTCAGACAATGGCTTCCGAAACATTCCTTAAGTTTGACTTTGGTTATGTTGCTTCCAATGTTGTTAATTTTGCAGTAATTGTATTTGCATTTCTGTTTGTTGATTTGTTTGATACAGTTGGTACACTTATCGGTGTTGCACAGCAGGGAGGAATGCTGAATAAGAACGGCGAACTCCCAAGAGCAGGCAGAGCGCTTATGGCTGACGCTGTCGGTACTTGTGCAGGTGCTTGTCTTGGTACATCAACAGTTACATCATATGTTGAGTCCACAACAGGTGTTGCAGAGGGCGGCCGTACAGGTCTTACAGCTTTGACATCAGGTGTGATGTTCCTTTTGGCACTTCCGCTTTATCCTATTTTCCTTGCTATTCCTTCTTTTGCAACAGCTCCTGCTCTTGTATTTGTAGGACTTTTGATGCTTAAGAATGTTACAAAGATGAACTTTGACGACGACATTGCTGATACAGTTGGCGGCTTTATGGCTGTTATTATGATGCCGTTTGCATATTCAATTGCAACAGGTATTATGTTTGGTATCATTTCTTGGGTTATCCTCAAGGTTGTTACAGGCAAAATCAAGGACGTTCATCCTGTTATGTGGGTTGCATTTGCACTGTTTGTTGTAAGAATTATAACAATCATTATGGGCATTTCTTCATAAGGATTATTAAATTATTAATAATATTACATAAAATTGACCGGCATCGTTTCAGAATGGTGTCGGTCATTTTGTCATACTTGAAAAATTTAATTAACTGTGTTACAATGTAAAAAGAGTAATCACGTCAGTTCGGAACCATCCTGACGATAAACAAAACTACGGAGTTGGCAGAATACTGCCTTGTTGTTTTATATCATCAGATTAAAGGGTGCCGTAGTGCGCCCTTTTTATTTTGTTTTGAGGAAAATATGGAGAGATATAGCTTAATAAAAAGTAAAAATCCCAGAGAGATTGTACTTCTCAGGGGCAGTGGATGTAAATGGAAAAAGTGTACATTTTGTGATTATCATTTGGATTGTTCTAAAAATGAGAATGAAAATTATGAAATTAACAAAAAGGCTTTGGAGAAAGTAAGGGGAATTTACGGTAGGTTGGAGGTAGTCAATTCAGGCAGTTTTTGTGATTTGGACAGCAAAACTATTGCCCTGATTATCAAAATCTGTAAAGATAATAATATTTCCATAGTGCATTTTGAGACCCATTATATCCACAGAAAAGAAGTTAATTCTTTAAAGGAATTATTCAACAGAGAAAACATTACTGTAAAAATAAAAACAGGCGTAGAAACCTTTGATGTTCATTACCGGGAAAAAATAATGAAAAAGGGCTTTGGCTATGCCCTTCCCCGTGAGATTAGTGATTATGCTGATGAGGTTTGTCTGCTGTTTGGGCTTGGCGGTCAGACAGAAAAAAGTATGATAAATGACATTGAAACAGGACTAAAACATTTTGAACGAGTGTGCATAAACATTATGAATGAAAACTCCACAGATGTTAAGCCTGATAATGATGTGATAGAACTTTTTAAGGAGAAAATTGCACCCAAATATATTGATAACCACAGGGTGGATATTCTAATAAACAATACTGATTTTGGTGTTGGAGCACCTGATGAGGACAGGGAGGAAGAAAAATGATTAATGAACTTTTACTTGCAGCTTCATTAATATTTATTTTTGGAGCGGCACTGGTTGCCTACAAAATTTTTGGCAAGGCGGGACTGTATGCAATTACCGCAATTGCAACAATCACAGCCAATATTGAGTGTCTGATACTTATTAATGCCTTTGGAATGGAGCAGACACTGGGCAATGTATTTTTTGCCGTGACATTTCTTGTCACCGATATTCTCAGCGAAACCGAGGGGAAAAAGGAGGCAAACAGAGCGGTTGGTATAGGAATTTTTACATCTCTGTTCTTTATTCTAATGACACAAAGCTGGATGCTTTTTGTTCCGTCACAGGCAGACTGGGTAATGCCATCCATAAGGAATGTATTTTCAAACACACCGAGAATGATGATTTCTTCTTTGGTGGTGTATGCAATTTCCCAGATTGTTGATGTCCAGCTTTATCATCTGTGGTGGAAATTCACCGAAAAAAAGTTTGGGGACAGAAGAAGATTTTTGTGGTTAAGGAATAACGGCTCAACACTTATTTCTCAAATTCTGAATACGGCGTTGTTTACACTCTTTGCATTTTGGGGCACATACGATATGGCTACACTTTTCAGTATTATGATTTCCAGCTATGCAATTTTTGTTGTTACAAGCCTTTGTGATACACCTGCAATCTACATTGCAAGACGAATCAAGGAAAATAAGGACAAAAGAATATCTGCTGTTTAGTGTTATATATTATAAAAAAATATGAGAAAAAAGACTTCCCGAAACAGGAAGTCTTTTTACATATTATTTGATTTTTATGATCTTATGTCGTTAAAGATGTAATAAAGTGTGTTTGATTCAGTATCATAATAGTATATAGAATACATTTTATAGACACGTCTTTCCTTGCGCTGACCAATATTGTCGTCAGACACAACGTTCTCTGTAATATAGTAGAAGTCTTCTGCTGTAATCATATCAGATGTAAAGTCGTATTTATCCTTAAAACTGCTGATTTTTACCCATTCATCAAAATGATGTAAGTAACCTGCAATTTCATCTTTATTATCAGAATTAACCTGAATATAATTTTTGTCCTTTTGGTAGTCATTTTTTACATCTGTGTCGTAGATGAATTTTTTAAAGGACTGCTGACCGTTGGTGCCGTCGTCATTATATTCCTGTTTGTCTGCATATCCTTTAACAACTGCTTCATCTTCACTCACAGAGGAACAGCCAAAAAGTGACAGAGAAAAAACAATAACCGTCAAAATCAGTGCAATAAATCTTTTCATAATTCGCCTCCATATTGTTATTATTTGTGCCTGTAAAAATGTTATCAAAATTATTATAAAATGTATGGTTTAACTTGCCAATACCACAGTGTTATACTTTTATAATGTATAGTAACACAAAAAGGCTCTATTTGCAATAGATAGGAAAATAATACAATATCATTGTTAGTATTGACAACTTTTTAAATGGCTGATATAGTGTAATAGGTACAAAATATACAAATGTTGTGGTGGAATAACTTATAACAATTGTATTATTTATATGTTTTGGAGGAAGAAAAATGGAGAAAAAATGGATTAATGAGTCAATGTTTTATCATATCTATCCATTGGGATTTTTGGGTTGTGAAATGGTAAACAGAGGGGGAGATAACCAGTCCCACAAAATTTTGCAAATTATTGATTATATACCGCATCTTAAAAGACTGGGTATTAATGCACTTTATATCGGTCCCATATTCCAAAGTGCAACTCACGGCTATGATACAACAGACTACAAGCTGATTGACAGCCGTCTGGGCACAAATGAGGATTTTTCTGCTGTTTCAAAGGCTCTCCGCAATGAGGGTATCAAAATTATACTTGACGGTGTGTTTAACCACGTTGGCAGAAAATTTTGGGCATTTGAAGATGTAAGAAAGCATCGAGAAAGTTCAGCGTATTGCTCATGGTTCAGCGGACTTCGCTTTGATATGAACAACAGCTATAACGATGGCTTTCACTACGACACATGGCAGGGATATGAGCTTCTTGTGAAGCTGAACATGCAAAATCCCGACGTGAGAAATTATCTTCTTGACGCAGTGAAAATGTGGATTGACGAGTGGGATATTGACGGTATCAGACTTGATGCCGCAGACTGCATTGATTTGCAGTTTTTCAGAGAATTAAAAACAAAAACAACTGCTATGAAAAAAGATTTTTGGCTTATGGGTGAAATTACCAGCGGTGAATATACACGCTGGCTGCAGCCTGATTTGCTTGATTCTGTTACAAACTATGCCCTGTTTAACGGCGTTTACAACAGCCTTAATTCAAAAAATCTTTGCGACATCGGCTTTAATGTAAACAGAGAGTTTAATGGTGAGTGGGGACTCTACAAAGGTAAGCTTCTTTATAATTTTGTTGATAATCATGATGTTAACAGAGTTGCCTCTATGATTAATGACCAAAATGACTTGTTCAATGTTTATTCAATCATATATACTCTCCCGGGAGTGCCGTCAATATATTACGGCAGTGAATGGGGCATTAAGGGTATGAAGGGCAAAACAGGTGACGAACCTTTAAGACCTGCTGTTGATGTTGACAATATCCCCATTGAAAATGATGCTTTGGTGGAGCACATTGGTAGGCTGGCAGAAATACGCAAAAACAGTAATGCCCTTAAATACGGGGACTATCAGCAGGTTATGATTGATTGTCTCCACTGGGCTTTTGCAAGAAATTCTGATGATGACACTGCTTTGGTGTTTATAAATACAGACGACAATACATATCACTTCTCACTTAATTACAAGGGAAGACAGTATGATGTTGATGTTCAGGGACATTCAACAGTTGTTGTGTAAGAAAACGTTCTGTAAATAACTGTAAGGGGATAATTATTATGTACAAGTCAATTAAAATTGCAGATACAACCAGAGAAGAACGAATAGAAATTATAAAAAATTCCCTTTGTTACGAAGAGGATAGCTGTGAAGGCTCTGTGGGGTTTGATGTTATGTCTATGTATAAGCCCTATATTGACGGTGAAAAAGAGATTGCACAAATCAATATGGAATTCCGTGGCGGGATTGTAAGGTAATTGCTATGAATCTGGGAAATTACAACGAAAAATATTATGAAAAATTAATTGATAAATTTTTTGACGGAATACTTAATTTTCTTCCTGATATTATTACAGCTGCAATAATTGCAGTAGCAGGATTTTTTATCATAAAACTGATTGCAAAGCTTGCCCGCAAGACTATGAGAAAAGCCAATATGGATTTTTCTTTGGAAAAGTTTTTTATAAACTGTATTAAGGTAATAGGTTACATTATCATAATTATCAGTGTTCTGGCACAGCTTGGAATTTCTACCACAGGAATTATTGCCTGTTTCTCGGCAGGTGCGGCGGCTGTTGCCCTTGCCCTTAAGGACAGTCTTACCAATATAGCAAGCGGAATTGTGCTTTTATTTTCAAGACCATTTGTGACAGGGGACGAAATTGAATTTGGCGGCGAAAAAGGTATTGTGAATCAGATTGACATTATGCACACAAAAATTATTACTTTTGACAACAGAGGTCTTATGGTGCCCAACAGTGTGCTCTCGTCAACACAGGTTGTCAACCGTACTGCTATGGAGAGCAGAAGAATAGATATAACTGTTCCCGTAAGCTATGATTGCGATATTGAACTTATTAAAAAAGTTCTCTATAATACAGTTACATCCAATGAGTATGTTCTTTCCGAGCCTGAAAAACCATTTATCAGGCTTAACACCTTTTCCGAAAGCTCCCTTGATTTTATTGTTAAGGTGTGGGTGAGAACAGAGAATTATTGGGCCGCCTATCACGATATTATGGAAAGTATCGTGGCTGATTTTCACAAAAACAGTATTTCAATTCCCTATAATCAGCTTGATGTTCATATGATAAAATAATTAATACAAGAATATAATTATAAAGATAGTTATAAAGATAATTACAAAGAAATTTCTTGTAAACTAATGAAATTTGTGTTATAATCAAGTTTTGTGAGGTGGATTTATGCAATACAGAGATTTTGGCAAAACAGGATTAAAGGTGTCTGCCCTTGGTTTTGGCACAATGCGTTTACCGGTTTATCCCAATACCGATATTATTGATGAAGAAAAGGCGATAAACCTTATTCACACAGGTATTGACAAGGGTATTAACTATATAGATACTGCATATACATATCAAAACGGAATGTCAGAGGTTGTCGTGGGCAAGGCTCTTGCCGTAAACGGCTACAGAGACAAAGCATATATTGCAACAAAGGCTCCTGTTTGGGAGTATAACTGCGGCAGTGACTTTGACAGATACCTTAATGAACAACTTCAAAAGCTACAGACAGACCATATTGACTTCTATCTTCTCCATTCTCTTGATGCCAATCTTTGGGACAACAAGGTTATTAAGTACAATGTACTTGAGCATCTTCTAAATGCCAAAAGAGACGGCAGAGTAAAATATATCGGATTTTCATTTAATGATGACATTAATATGTTTAAGTGGATTTGTGATTATTGGGAAGAATGGGATTTCTGCCAAATTCACCTTAACTATATTGATGAGGAATATCAGGCAGGTCTCAAGGGCCTGAAACACGCAGTAAAAAGAGGTATGGCTGTTAACATAATGGAGCCTCTTAAAGGTGGTTATCTTGCAAATGTGCCTGCGCAGACACAGAAGGTTTTTGACGAGATTTGCGCAGGGCCTGTGGAAATTGCAATGCAGTACCTTTGGGATAAAGAAGGTGTTGGATGTGTTCTTTCCGATATGGGAAGTTTTAACCATTTGGAAGAAAATCTGGGATATGCAGAGATTTCCGGCATTGGTATGCTCAGCGGAAAAAGAGTTGTTGCAATAAAAAAGGCTCAGCTTACAGTTCAGCAAAAAAAGATTGTACCCTGCGACGGATGTAATATCTGCGGCAGATGTCCACATCATGTGAAAATTTTCAGAAACTTTGAAGCCATTAATAAATTATATATTCATGATAATCTGGAATTAGCGCAGGATTATTACAAAGGAAGTGTTGCACTTGTGGGTGGCGAAGCTACTGCTTGTGTTGGCTGTCGTTGGTGCGAAAGTGTTTGTCCAAAGCATATTGAAATCAGCCATTGGATGAAGAAAGTTCACGAAATTCTTAAAGTATAAATCATTGGTTTACAAAGCTCTCTTTAAAGCTCTCTCTTTTCAGAGGGCTTTTTTGTTTGTGAGTATATTTGTGAGTGATAATAAACAAAATTGCAATTTAGTTGTTTTTTGTTGTATTATCAGACAATTTATTAATTATTTTTGCAATGTATTATGTTGTAACTTGCAGAACAATAAAAATCATTAAATAACAAAACTAATTGTTGCTATGTTACAAAAAGCTTGTTAAGTTATTGACAAAACAAACCAAAAGTTAGATAATGTATATATTAATTCAAAATCGGGGCAGTAGTATCTTTTTTATATTTTTTTACATATTGTATACCGATAAAAATATGAACGTGACGAAAAAAGGAGGGACATTATGGGAAATATTGCAGAAGAAATCCAAAAGGAAATGACCTGTGAACCTGTGTTTGAAATCCCCATATTTGGTGGCATCAAGGTTTATGAATCTGTTGTTGTAACATGGATTGTTATGGCGGTATTTCTTGCTTTGTGCCTTATACTTGTGCGGAATTTAAGGGTAAAAAATCCCAATCGCAAGCAGGTGTTTTTGGAGTTTTGTGTAGACTGGCTATACAAATTTGTAGGCGGTATGATTGGTAAGGAAGGAGAAAAATATGTTCCTTATCTTGTGTCTGTGCTGATTTATATAGGCTTTAGCAATATAATCGGTGTGTTTGGGTTCAAATCCCCCACAAAGGACTTGGCGGTTACAATAGCCTTGGCGCTTATGAGTATTATTCTCATTGAGTGGGCAACTCTCAAAGCAAAAAAGCCAAAAAAATTCCTGAAAGGATTTTTGGAGCCTACACCTATAATGCTTCCGTTTAACATATTGGAGTTAGGCATAAGACCCCTTTCACTTTGTATGCGACTTTTCGGTAACGTCCTTGGTGCTTTTGTGGTTATGACACTGATTGAGTGTGTTGTGCCTGTTTTTGTGCCTGTTGCCTTCAGTCTTTACTTTGACTTTTTTGACGGTCTTATTCAGGCGTATGTATTTGTATTTTTAACGTCCTTATTTATAAAAGAGGGGCTTGAATAATCAGTATTTTGTTTTATTGATTTTATATGAAATTAACTATTCATTAGGGAGTGTTTATTATGTTAACGTTACTTGCAATCGGTGCAGGTATTGCAGTATTTACCGGTCTTGGTGCCGGTATCGGAATAGGATATGCCACCTCTAAAGCATCCGAGGCGGTTGCACGTCAGCCGGAGGCAGACGGCAAAATTTCAAAGCTGTTGCTATTAGGCTCGGCGCTTGCAGAAGCAACAGCTATCTATGGTTTTGTTGTTGGTTTGCTTATTATTCTTTTACTTAAGGATTCGTCAGCGACAGCTTCTGTTGTTAACAAAAGTGCAAGTGTTGCAGAAATGTTGCAGAATACAGTTTCTTTGACAACAGTTTCACCCTATGCTCTTGCTGTGGGAGCAGGTGTTGCAGTGCTTACAGGTATCGGCGCAGGTGCAGGTATTGGCATTGCCACTGCAAAGGCTTGTGAATCTGTTGCAAAATGTCCCGATGCAGACGGCAAAATTTCTAAACTTCTTCTCCTTGGCTCTGCACTTGCAGAGGCAACAGCTATCTACGGATTTGTTGTTGGTCTTTTGATTATCCTTCTCTTGCAGAACTCTCCAAGTCAGTATGTTGCAGACATTTCCATTGGAGCAGGTATTGCTGTTCTCACAGGTGTGGGCGCAGGTATCGGCATTGGTCTTGCCACTGCAAAGTCCTGCGAGGCTGTTTCTCGTCAGCCTGAAGCAGACGGCAAAATTTCTAAACTTCTCCTCCTTGGTTCAGCCCTTGCAGAGGCAACAGCCATCTATGGCTTTGTTGTTGCGCTCCTTATCATCCTTCTTCTTCCCGACAAAAGCGATGCTTCATCTGCAATTGGCGCAGGTGTTGCAGTGCTTACAGGTATCGGCGCAGGTGCGGGTATTGGTATTGCTACCTCAAAGGCGGCTCAATCAGTTGCACGTCAGCCTGAAGCAGACAATAAAATTTCAAAATTACTGCTCCTTGGTTCAGCACTTGCAGAAGCAACAGCTATCTACGGCTTTGTTGTAGGACTTCTTATAATTCTACTATTTTAAGGTGAGATAATTTATGTTAAATTTAGACCCCTGGAATATATTATTTACAGTAATAAATTTGCTGATATTCTTCCTGATAATCAAATTTTTCCTTTTAAAGCCTGTCAGAAATATAATTGATAAAAGAGAAAAACTGATAGAGCAGGAGTTTACCGAAGCAGCAGATACGAAGAAAGCCGCAGAGGATTTAAAGGCAGAATACGAGGGTAACATTCAGTCGGCCCAGAAAAAAGCCGCCGAGATTACTGCTGATGCAAAGAAAACTGCCAATGCTCAAAGAGAAAACATTCTCAATCAGGCAAATAATCAGGCAAGAAGCATAGTGGAAAAGGCTCAAAAAGATGCAAAGCTGGAGTACGATAAGACTATATCCAAGCTGGAAAGTGAAATTGCAGGTCTTGCTCTTGCTGCCGCGGCAAAGGTGGTTAAGGAAAATGTTTCGGAAAACGATACCACAGGGTATGACAAGTTTTTAAATCAGGAGGATAACTGATATGTCATCCTCAATAAGCTACGGAAAGGTTTTGTATCTGCTGAATGTTAACAGAGAATCAATCAGCAATGCAGAAAACACACTGAAAAGTTGTGATGAACTTTATAAAGCCCTGTGCAGTCCTGTAGTTCCGGCCGAGAACAAGTACAGAATTATTGACAGGATATTTGATAATGATATAAAGAACTTTATTAAGGTCGTATGCAAAAAGGGCAAAATGAATGAAATTTTCGATATTTTCTCACAGTACAGACGTTGCTACAATACGGAGAATGAAATTTTAGAAGCTTCTTTGTATTACGTTGCAAAACCTACACAGGAACAGCAGATTAAAATAAAAGAATATTTAAAGAAAAAGTTTGGTGCAAAGCAAGTTAAGCTGAATATGATAAATAAGCCAAGCCTTATAGGCGGATTTATCATTGAAGCTAACGGATATGAAATTGACAGAAGCTTTAAGCAAAAGCTTGATGCACTAAATCGTAAATTGGTTTGGAGGTAACTGAAATGAGTACTATCAAATCGGATGAAATCATTTCAATACTGAAAAGTGAAATTGAAAATTTTGAATTTGACACCAGCGAAAGAGAAACAGGCACCGTAATCTCCCTTAGCGACGGCATTGCAAGAATTTACGGAATTGACAGTGCAATGTACGGCGAAATTGTTGTGTTCGAAAACGGCGCAAAGGGAATGGTGCAGGATATAAAAGAGAGCGATATCGGTGTTATTCTATTTGACAAAGACAAGGGAATCCGTGAGGGTGTTAAGGTAACAAGAACTCACAAAAAAGCAGGCGTGCCTGTCGGTGACAATTTTCTTGGCAGAGTTGTAAATGCGCTTGGAGCCCCAATTGACGGCAAGGGCAGTATTAAGGAGCTGGAATATCGCCCTATTGAGTGTGCCGCTCCCTCAATTGTAGAGAGGAAGTCTGTCAACAAGCCAATGGCTACAGGTATTTTGTCTATTGACTCAATGTTCCCAATCGGCAGAGGTCAGAGAGAACTTATTATCGGCGACAGACAGACCGGCAAAACCTCAATTGCTGTTGACGCAATGCTTAATCAGAAGGGCAATGATGTTATTTGTATCTATGTTGCAATCGGTCAAAAAGCCTCTACAGTTGCAAAAATTGTTAATACCCTTGAAAAGCAGGGTGCAATGGACTATTCAATAGTTGTTTCTGCAACAGCTTCAGACCCTGCACCTGTTCAGTATATTGCACCATATGCAGGTACATCCCTTGCTGAATACTTTATGTATCAGGGCAAGGACGTACTTATTGTATATGATGACCTTAGCAAGCACGCAGTTGCATACAGAGCAATGTCACTGCTTCTTGAACGTTCACCGGGACGAGAAGCATATCCCGGTGATGTGTTCTATCTTCATTCAAGACTTCTTGAGCGTTCAGCCAGACTTTCAGACGAGCTTGGCGGAGGCTCAATTACAGCACTTCCAATCATAGAAACACAGGCAGGTGATGTTTCTGCCTACATTCCTACAAATGTAATTTCTATTACAGACGGACAGATATTTTTGGAAAGCGATTTATTTAATGCAGGTATGCGCCCTGCTGTTAATGTTGGTCTTTCGGTTTCCCGTGTTGGCGGTGCTGCCCAGACAAAAGCTATGAAAAAGGCGGCAGGCTCAATTCGTATTGATTTGGCTCAATACAGAGAAATGGAAGTGTTTACACAGTTTTCTTCGGATTTGGACCCCGAAACAAAGGAACAGTTAAAGTTTGGTAAGGGTCTAATGGAAATGCTTAAGCAGCCTCTTTGCCGTCCTCTTCCGCTGGCACAGCAGGTAATTTCTCTTGTTGCGGCAGAAAACAAGATTATGCTTGATGTTCCTGCAAAAAATATCAAGTCATTCCAAATGGAAATGCTGTCATACTTTGAAGCAAAGCATCCTGAAATTATTAAAGAAATTGCAGATACAGCGGCTCTATCCGACCAACTGAAAGACAAGATTATTCAGGTTGCAGCGGAGTTCAGAGATACCACAGATTTAGCAACAGACTAACTGTTTCGGCAAAATATATTTAAGGATTTAAGGAAGTCTTTTTATGGCTAATACAAGAGAAATTCAGAGCAGAATAAAAAGCATTAACGATACTCTGAAAATTACAAATGCAATGTATATGATTTCTTCAGGCAAGCTGAAAAGAGCAAAAAGGGAGTATGAGAATACTCACCCTTACTTTATTGAATTGCAGGACGCAATTAAAAAGGCTCTAAAGCTTGTGCCTGATGTTGAGCATAGATATTTTTATAACGAAAACGACATAGCAGGTCAACCCGAAAAGGTAAAGGGTGTTATTGTTGTTACGGCAGACAAGGGACTTGCAGGTGCGTATAACCAGAATGTTATAAAAAAGGCCTGCGAAATTATTGATTTGGACAGCTTTAAAAATGACAAGCTGTTTGTTGTTGGTCAGGTTGGCAGACATTATTTTCAAAAGCAGGATATTTTTGTTGACCGACATTTTCAGTATACTGCACAAGACCCCAGCCTTAACAGAGCAAGAAAAATTGCAGAAACTGTAATTCATCTCTTTAATAAAAAGGAGCTTGACGAGGTGTATATTGTTTACACACAGATGAAAACTCCAATCACCACAGAGCCAAAGGTAAAACGTCTTTTGCCACTTCGTAAAAGGGCTTTTACAGACAACTCTGACCACATTGATATGGGTACAAATCTTGACAATATTACGCTTTTGCCCTCGGCAGATGCAGTGTTCAACAATGTTATTCCGGATTTTATTTCGGGCTATGTTTACGGCGCCCTTGTTGAATCTTATTGTAGTGAACAAAATGCAAGAATGATGGCTATGCAGGCGGCTACCGACAGTGCAAGGGATATGCTCAAGGAGCTTTCTGTTCTTTACAACAGAGCACGTCAAGCGGCTATTACACAGGAGATTACAGAGGTTATCTCCGGTGCAAAGGCACAGAAAAAAGATGATTAGCTAAATAACCATTCCGTTGAAACACAATGTGTAGCGAAAGGATGAAAATAATGAATAAAGGTAGAATTATTCAGGTTATGGGACCGGTTGTTGATGTTCAGTTTACTGCTGATACAATTCCTGACATCAAAGACGCCCTCACCGTTGAGAATGATGGAAAAACCCTTGTTATGGAGGTTGCGCAGCACCTTGGCAATGACCGAGTAAGATGCATTATGCTGGCTTCCTCCGACGGTCTATATAGAAATATGGAGGTTACATCCACAGGGGCAGGTATTAAGGTTCCTGTTGGAGAAAAAACTCTCGGCAGACTTTTCAACACTCTGGGAGAAACAATTGACAGCGGTGAAAGTCTTGAAAATGAAGAACATTGGGAAATTCACAGAGATCCCCCTTCATTTGAGGAACAAAGTCCCGTTGTAGAAATTCTGGAAACAGGTATTAAGGCAATTGATTTACTGGCTCCTTATGCAAAGGGCGGTAAAATCGGACTTTTCGGCGGTGCTGGCGTGGGCAAAACCGTTCTTATTCAGGAGCTTATCCGCAATATTGCCACAGAGCACGGCGGCTACTCAATTTTCACCGGTGTTGGTGAACGTTCCAGAGAGGGTAATGACCTTTGGGTAGAAATGAAGGAGTCCGGTGTTATTGAAAAGACAGCCCTTGTTTTCGGTCAGATGAATGAGCCACCGGGAGCAAGAATGAGAGTTGCAGAAACAGGTCTTACAATGGCTGAATATTTCAGAGACACTATGAATCAGAATGTTCTTCTGTTTATTGATAATATTTTCCGTTTCACACAGGCAGGCTCGGAAGTTTCTGCGCTTCTTGGCAGAATGCCCTCCGCCGTTGGTTATCAGCCTACATTGGCTACGGAAATGGGTGAGCTTCAGGAGAGAATCGCTTCCACAAAGAACGGCTCTGTAACATCTGTTCAGGCAGTTTATGTTCCTGCCGATGACCTTACCGACCCTGCTCCTGCCACCACCTTTGCTCATCTTGACGCTACAACAGTTCTTTCCAGAAAAATTGTAGAACAGGGTATTTATCCTGCAATTGACCCACTGGAAAGTACTTCAAGAATTCTTGAAGCAGATGTTGTAGGGGAGGAGCACTATGAAACAGCTCGAAAAGTACAGGAAATTCTCCAAAAGTACAGAGAGCTTCAGGATATTATTGCAATTCTGGGTATGGAGGAGCTTGCCGACGAGGACAAAGTTACTGTTTACAGGGCAAGAAAAATTCAGAAATTCCTGTCACAGCCCTTCCACGTTGCAGAGAATTTTACAGGTGTTCCCGGAAAATATGTTCCTCTCAAGGACACAATTCGTTCCTTTAAGTCCATTATTGATGGCGAAATGGACGACTATCCGGAGTCTGCATTCTTTAATGTTGGCGACATTGAAGATGTAAAGGCAAAGGCAAAAGAGCTGAAGAAATAAAACTTCTGAATTATGATTATGGTGAAGCATAATGAATACATTTGATTTAAAATTAATAGCTGCCAACAAGATTGTCTATCAGGGTAAGTGTGAAAAAATGACAATACCCTGCTTTGACGGTGAAAAGGGCATTTTGGCCCATCACGAAAATATATTGATGGCCACCGATGTAGGTATAACAAGATATACCGATGATACAGGAAAAGAGGTTGTGCTGTTTACAGGTTTGGGATTTATTGAAATTCTTGACAAC
>JAFLUK010000150.1 GCA_022508865.1 Oscillospiraceae bacterium
GCCAGCCATAGTCTGTAAGTGCATTACCGTCAAGATCAAACAGAGCCATAATTCTGTTTCTGTGTTCATCATTCATTATATAATTCCAAATAACAGGAATACAAATTGCTGCAAGACCAAGTGCAATGACAAAGTATCTTATCTGCACACCAGCCGTAAATGCCATAATTGTAAACATCATAAGGAATATAAGTGCAGAACCGTCATCACCTTGAATGTGGATAATAGCAACAGGTATCAATGCATGCAGTAGCAGCATCATAACGCCCTTAAAGCTATGAAGCATATTTTTTTCTATTATATAGGAAAGATGCCTCGAAAATGTAATTATAAAGCAAATTTTTATAAGTTCAGATGGCTGAAAGGTAATACCGCCGGGAAGTCTAATCCATGCAGTGTCATCTGTACCGGTCACCGTAATACCAAAAATAAAAACCGAAACAGCAAGACCTATTCCTGCCAATGCTGCAATATACCAGAACCTTACAATATTGGTATAGTCAATAATCGAAAACAGTACAGCACCTATAATACCTATTATAACAGCAAAAAATTGAGATTTCAGATAGTTACTTCCTGTTGAACGCTGCATACTGTAAATTAGTATAAAACTATAAGCAGTAGCAGAAGTTGTAAGTAACCACAGAAGCTTGTCTGTATTAACCATATAATCGCGTATTGTGTGTATGAAATTTTTGATTTTCAGCCACCGCCTTTCTACTATATTATAATAAAAATAATTATTAATATCAAGATTTTATTTTAAATATAAGTTATAATTCTTTTACGGCAATACATATTTAGTTGTTTTATGATATAATCAAGAGGATAGGATTAGTACTATATTCATTAGAGGAGAATACCACTATGCTAACAGATATTGAAATTGCACAGCAAACAAAGTTAAAACCAATTACAGAGATTGCATCAAACCTTAATATCAAAGAAGAAGAACTTGAGCCATACGGCAGATACAAAGCAAAGCTTTCTGATGAGCTTGCAAACAGATTGCAGGATAAAAAAGACGGCAAGCTTATTCTTGTAACAGCGATTAATCCCACACCTGCAGGTGAGGGTAAAACAACAACCTCTGCAGGTCTCGGTCAGGCTATGGCCAAGATAGGTAAGAATGCTATCATTGCCCTTCGAGAACCATCTCTTGGTCCTGTTTTCGGTATAAAAGGCGGTGCAGCAGGCGGCGGATATTCACAGGTGCTTCCAATGGAGGACATCAACCTTCATTTTACAGGTGATATGCACGCTATTACATCAGCTAACAATCTGCTTTGTGCTATGCTTGATAACCATATGCAGCAAGGTAACGAGCTTGGAATTGACCCAAGAAGAATTCTTTTCAAAAGATGTCTCGATATGAATGACAGAGCACTGCGTAATATTGTTGTTGGTCTTGGCGGCAAGGTTAACGGAGTTCCCAGAGAGGATGGTTTCATTATAACAGTTGCCTCCGAGGTTATGGCTATACTGTGTCTTGCAAGTAATATTGTTGATTTAAAAAAGCGTCTTGGTGATATTCTTGTTGCATACAAGTATGACGGATCTCCTGTTTTTGCCAGAGATTTGAATGCAGATGGCGCTATGACTGCTCTGCTCAAGGATGCTATCAAGCCAAATCTTGTTCAGACTATTGAGGGTACTCCTGCAATTATGCACGGAGGTCCCTTTGCCAATATTGCCCATGGCTGTAACTCGGTAAGAGCTACAAAATTAGCACTTAAACTTGCTGATTATTGTATTACAGAAGCTGGCTTTGGTTCAGACCTTGGTGCAGAAAAATTCCTTGACATTAAGTGCAGATATGCAGGTATTGCACCATCTTGTATTGTTGTTGTTGCAACCTGCCGTGCGCTCAAATATAATGGAGGTATTCCTAAAGCACAGGTGGGCGAGCCTAATATGGATGCTCTTAAAAAGGGTATTGTAAACCTTGGCGTTCATATTGATAATATGCGTAAGTACGGTGTACCTGTTGTGGTTGCAATTAACCGTTTCCATACAGATTCAGAAGAAGAATTAAAGTATATTGAAAACTATTGTCACGAGAAGTGTGCTGAATTTGCCCTTTCTGATGTATTCTGCAATGGTGGAGAAGGCGGTAAGGATTTGGCTCAAAAGGTGGTAGAAGCCTGTGAAAAGCCATCACAATTCAAGCTTCTTTATGAAAATAATTTGACTATAAAAGAAAAGATTAATAAAATTGCTACGGAAATTTATGGCGCAGACAAAGTAAACTTTACGCCGCAGGCAGAAAAGGCGCTTGCTGATGTTGTTGCTCTCGGTGGTGATAAACTTCCTGTCTGTGTAGCAAAAACCCAGTATTCACTTTCTGATAATCCAACACTTCTTGGTGCTCCAAAAGGCTTTGATGTTACTGTAAGGGATGTAAGAATTTCCAATGGCGCAGGCTTTGTTGTTATTTACACAGGTGATATTATGACAATGCCGGGTCTGCCAAAGGTACCTGCTGCAAACAGAATTGATGTTGACGAAAGCAGCAAGATAAGCGGACTGTTCTGATATGGAGTTTATAACAAATTCAGTAGAAGAGACAGAAAAGGTTGCCCAAAAGCTTGCCTCAGCCCTTAAGGGTAATGAGGTGATTGCTTTTTTCGGCGGGCTTGGTATGGGCAAAACAGCCTTTACCAGAGGACTTTGCAGCGCTCTTGATTTTAATGATGGTGTTCAAAGTCCGACATTTTCTCTTGTAAATCAATATAACGGAAAATATACAGTATACCACTTTGATATGTACCGAATAAATACATATGATGATTTGTATAGCACAGGTTTCTTTGATTATCTTGATACAGGTGTGCTGGTTATTGAGTGGTCAGAAAATATTGAAAACGCACTGCCTGATGATTATATCAGAATAGAGATAAATAAGGGCAATGAATCTAATGATAGGATTATAAAAATTGAAGGAATTGAATTTGAATGAAAATTCTAGGCATTGATTCATCAGCAAAAACTGCATCTGTAGGAATTGTTGAAGATAATAATGTAATTGATGAACTGTTAATCAACAAGGGGCTTACTCACAGCGAAACCCTTGTACCCATGATTGACGAAATTTTGAATAGAAATAATCTGACTATTGATGATATTGACGCATTTGCAGTTAACAATGGACCCGGTTCATTTACAGGAGTGAGGATTGGTGTTGCTGTTGTTAAGGGTCTTGCATTTCAAAAAAATAAGCCTTGCTATGAGGTTAGTACACTGGACTCAATTGCACTTAACTGTAAAGATAAAGAGGGTCTGGTTGTTTGCGTAATAGATGCCAGACGAAATCAAATGTACAACGCATTATTTCTATCTGATGGTAAGACAGTCA
>JAFLUK010000151.1 GCA_022508865.1 Oscillospiraceae bacterium
TTCGTCCAAAAGTGAACGGAGTTCACTCTCCGGCATACCTGCAATTATGTTCTCTAGTTTTGTCTTATTACAACCACAGTAATAGCCAATATCAAATTCATCAAGGACATCAACTTCATAGCCCTTCAGGAATTTTTCTGCCATTTGTACAGGTGTTAATCCCTCTGCCAGCATATGAGTAACGCTTGGAACTGTCTTTAAATTCTCTTCTATTCTGTCAATGTCGCTGTCAAAGGCTCCCGGCAACATTTGAAGAAGAACACCGCCTGAAGCAAGCACCATTCCCTGCTTATCAATAAGTACTCCCAGTGCGCACACTGTTGGAATTTGCTCACTTGTTGCATAGTAGCTTGCAATATCCTCTGCGATTTCTCCGCTAAGCAGCGGTACCTTGCCAATGTATGGCTCCCCTGCTCCTTCGTCACGCATTACATTAAGAATACCCTTTCCAACTGCTTTTCCTACATTTATATGACCGTTTTCATAATATTCTGTTGGGCAGTCAGGATTACTTACATATCCCTTCACATGACCTTTACTGTTTGCAACTGCTGTTACAGTGCCAAGCCCGCCGTTACCAACCACCTGCAAATTAATTGTTGCCTTGGAATTTTTCATCATTGCACCCATAATTGATGTTGCAGACAGCAATCTGCCAAGGGCCGCTGTTGCAACAGGTGAGGTATTATGCAGCTTTTGAGCAGTGAAAACTGTTTCTGTGGAGTCAATTGCTGCCACCATTGCCGCTCCGTCATGGGTGATACATCTTGTTATCTTATCCATTTTCTTTTCCTATCCTTTTTTCTATCCTTTTTTCTATCCTTACATATTTTCATTCTTTTCAGTTTGAGTGTATAGCTTTCTTGCAACTACAATAACTCTTTCTTCATCCTCTTTTGGCGGCTCATCGCTAAACTCACCAAAAATGCCCTCTACAACAAAGCCATATTCATTGAGGGCACTCCTGACAAAATCAAGGGAATATGCTCTTTCGCTAAATGACTCCGAGTGCCTTTGGTAGCTGTCGCCGTTTTTTACAAAAAGGTCAAGGTCAATATCTACAATATCATTACTCTGCAACGTGTTTTGCCAAACACAGTACACGTCGTCAGTTTCGTATACAAAGGTATTGTTTTCAAGGACATTCCTGTGCTTATACCGAGTATTCAAATCAAAGAGAAAATACCCATCCTTTGTCATAAAAAAAGACACACGCTCTATTGCTTTTTTAAATGTTGTTTCGTCTGTTATATGATTAAGACTATCCAGTGTGCACACACAGGTATCTATTGTACCATACAGGTCAAGAGACTGCATCTTTTGGCATAAGAAAAGAATATTCAGTCCCTGTGCCATTGATTTTTGAAATGCAACAGACAGCATATCCTGACTGGCGTCAATACCATATACATCAATACCCATTTCTTTCAGAAGAATGGTAAGAGTGCCTGTGCCGCAAGCCAAATCAAGTGTAATGCCCATATTGTGATTAAATTTCTTATTCAGAATATTAACAATATATTCAGCCCTTTTTTTATACTGAACATTATCTGTGAGGCTATCGTAAAAATCTGCAAACATCTGATATGAAGGCATATTATTCTTCCTCTGATTTTGCTTCTTCGTTAAAAATTCTGCCAAATACCATTTCGTAACCATCACAGCCGTAGTTAAGGCTTCTGTTAACTCTGCTGATTGTGGCTGTTGAGGCACCTGTTTCTGACACAATTTCGCTATACACCTTTTTTTCCGTAAGCATTTTTGCAACCACTATTCTCTGTGATATTGATTTCAGCTCCGGAACTGTGCACAAATCCTCAAAAAATTTATAACATTCAGCTTCATTTTCAAGGCTCAAAATTGCTTTAAACAGCAAATCTGTTGCCTTATCTTTAATTTTGTTATTCATAGTTACCCCCAAAGGTTTATACTTTCACACAATAAAATTTTAACATACTAAAATCATAAAGTAAAGATTTTTTTAATTAAAATTAAAACAAATATAAAAGGAATGATATAATCAAACTGTAAACAAGGGATAGCCATCGGCTATCCCTTCTCTTTATGTTATTTAATTTTTATTTTTATATAAAAATCTGTATGGTAATTTACCAGTCTTGTTCTATTTCTCTGAACTTAACTTCCAAAAGACCATCATTCACCCATTCATAACTGCGAAAAGCCAGAGTATTTCCTATATATTCAAAATTACAATACTCGTAATAGCAAGGTTCATCATCATAGTAGCCGTAACATTCTGTAGATTTTTCAACATAAAATTCTCCGCCGTTAATGCTTACTGATAAAATAATAGGTGTATGATATCTATCAACAATAACAGAAAAGGCTACTATTTTGCCTGCAATTTTAGCTTTAATACCAGCCTTGCTAACTGAAGATTCTTTTGCTTCTGCACCACAGTGATAGTAGTAATTTTTTTCTTCATAGTTAAATGCTTCTACTGCTCTTTGGACAAGTTTTTTGAATGTGCCGATTTTCTTTACTTTCTTGTCCCCTGTTTGCCTGTAGTAAACCTCATTATTAGATTTATCAAGCTTTGAATACACCACAGTAGAACCGTTATTCACGTCAAGAATATTATGAACATTCTTTGCAACAGTTTTTTTCTTGTTGTTTAAATCTACACGAATAAGGTTATTATTCTTGTTTATATAGTACATATTTTTCTTACCATAGGTAGGTGAATTAATCCTGCTGATAGTTTTTGTTTTGTTTGTTTTTAAATCATAAACTTCAGTTTTCCCTTTATGATCAGGAGTGCAGTAAATCTTGCTGCCGAACATGTTAAATTCACCATTCTTTTTAGATGCATTAATCAGACTGGTCATCTTTCCTGAACTGTTCACCTTGTAAATATTCGTTTTTGGGAAACCGTATCCGTAAACAATGATATCACTGCCGTATCCGCCTAATAAATAAGATGTGCTAAACTTTTTTTGCTTTGTTAGATTTTTGCGGTTTGTTCCATCTAAATTGATAGAATATGTGCACGCACCGTCATTGTAGATTACGGTCTTGCCTCTCATAAAGAAAGTTAGGTATTCTGCATCACTATCCTGTCCTTTTATTTCGATATAACTAACTTTGTTTTTTATATAACCTTTAGTTTTTTGTACTAACATCAAGCTATTATTGTTTAATGTTACATATCCATAGGAGTTACCGCATAATGTGTGTGAAACAGGATAGAATGTTTTGTTGACTTTTTTAGTTTTAGCAGCTGCCGAAACAGCACTTGGCATTATGGCGACAGATGATAGCATAATTATCATTGCTAACACTGT
>JAFLUK010000152.1 GCA_022508865.1 Oscillospiraceae bacterium
AACATTCCATTAATAAAAACCATAATAACCTCCCCCTTGCTTTATATAAATATTTCACAATATAATTTTATCATTTTTAACGAAAAACTACAAGTAAATTTATCAAAATTAGATGTAGAAAATATATGCGTAATCTTGTGCACTGTATACTAAAAAACACATACAAATTTGTGAATATTCAACTTTATGCTTAATACATAATAAAAAATAAAAGACGTATCAAGATGATACGCCAATTACTTTTTTAGATTCACATATTTCTTTTTATCTGACTTAATGCGCCTTTTTCTATTCTTGACACCTGCGCCTGACTAATTCCGATTTCTTCAGCAACCTCCATTTGAGTTTTCCCCTTAAAAAATCGAAGTGATAAAATCTTCTTTTCCCGAGGACTTAAATTCTTTAAAGATTCTTTAAAAGAAATTTCTTCCAACCAGTTGCTGTCGGAGTTGTTGTTGCTCAACATATCCATTACGTAGATAGTGTCGTCACCATCGGAAAATACAGGCTCATAAAGAGATACCGGCTCCACAATAGCCTCAAGCGCCAAAACTACATTCTCCACGGGAACATCCATTACCTTGGCAATTTCTTCAACTGTTGGTTCACGATTATTTTCGTTTATAAGTTTTTCCTTTATCTGCATTGCGTGATATGCTGTATCTCTCATAGAACGGCTAACCCTTAATGAATTATTGTCACGCAAGTAGCGTCTTATCTCTCCGATAATCATAGGTACACCATATGTTGAGAACCTCACGTCCAGGGTAATATCAAAATTATCTATCGCCTTTATTAGTCCGATTACCCCTACCTGAAACAGATCATCAAGATTTTCTCCTCTGTTTGTAAACCTTTGGATTACAGACAGCACAAGGCGAAGATTGCCGTTAATCATTTGTTCTCTTGCCTTGGAGCGTTCCTTATCTGTACCGGTGTGCATTATGTTGAGAAGTTCTCTTTTTTCGCTTTCCTTCAGGACCTTTAGCTTACCTGTGTTTACACCACATATTTCTACCTTACTGTACTGCAAATATTTCACCCCTGTCAATCTCTATTAAAAGTATTGCCAAAGGTGGATTTTTAATTCATTTTATAAAAATTAATATACTATGAAATAGTGAAAACTCCTTATATTTGGAGAAGTATAAAAACAAAAAACAACCTCTTCCACATAGATATAATCATAGTGAAAGAGGCTTTTTGTTATAATAAAATATTATATTTTACATACGGCGATTAAAAAATTATCTTACAATAACCTTGTAGCCCACATAGGAATTGTCATAAATCTTTTTTACACTGCTATATGGTGTATTTACACAGCCGTGAGAGCCGTTACCTTTGTATGTTGTTCCGCCGTATTCCCAATCGGCCCGCCATGTGGAGTCGTGAATACCGCAACCGTCAGAGGTAAACTGCATCCAGAATGTAACCTTGACATTCCATGTTGGGCCTGAAAGAGTTGCAGGTGACTGGTGACACATCATTGAGTGTATACCCTTTGGTGTGTTGTGAACTCCGTCGTCATTACCGGTGACAACGGGGGTACCGCAAATAAGTTTACCGTTTTTGTACATCCACATATACTGTTCATCTATGCTGATTTCTATGTAGCTGGTACCAACTGATTTACCAAAAATTTTGTCGCTTACTTTTTTGCTTACTATGTTTGCACTGGCAGAAGTAAGAGTTTTTCCGCTAATGGTTTTGCAGGGTACAACCTTAAAATAGTAGGTCTTGTCTTTTTTTAGTATAGGTGTGGTATATGATGTTGCTGTTGTTGTGCACAGCTTTTTGTAGTTACCCTTCTTCTTGGAAGCATAATAAACCTTGTAGCAGTTGGCTGCACTGTTTTTGCTCCAGCTTAAGTTCACCTTTGAAAGCTGTGAGGATGCGGTAGTCTTTACTGCAGCAAGACCAACAGTGGATACAACGTTCTTTTCACTTAATGCAGATTCCGATGTCCCTATACCAACATAATTTCTATATGCCTTTACTCTGTAGAAATAAAGTTTGCCTGCCTTTACATTTTTATCGGTAAATGAGGTTTTATTGGCTCCTTTTATTACTTTGTACTGAACATATTTACTTTTTGATGCGGCAGAGGCACGATAGACCTTGTAGCCTGTTACTCTGTCTCTTTTGTTCCATTTTATAGTGATATTCTTCTTTGCTGACTTTAGCTTAAGACCGGTCACACCAAGTGTTTTGGTAAAGGTGTTTAAAATTTTCATTTCCCCTGAAATTTTTTCACCTTGATATTTTATTACTGCCTTTACTCCTAAATCGTACCTTGTTGTTCCCCGAAGCCCTGTAAAAGTGTATGTATTATTCTTTGTTTCCTTAATCTGTTTAAATCTGTTTCCTGCGTCCTTATTACGCATATAAAGAATATAACTGTATGCATCCTTCACCTTGCTCCACTTAATAGAGATTTTGGTAAGGTCATTGCTTGTTTTCTTGATATTATTTACCGTTGGAACAACAGGCTTTGCCGGAGGAGTTGTTGTGGTGGTATCCGGTATAACAGGGGTTGAGGATGTTTCCGTTACCGTCGTTTCTTCTGTAGCGGAAGATGTTTCTTCCACACTTATTTCTTCTGTAGTTGAAGAAAAATCTGTTTCCTCATTATCATTGGAAATAGCAGTAACAGTTGTTTTCTCCTCTGCATCTGAATGAGCATAAACACTAAAGGTTATAGACGTAATCACACTTATAGCAATAACTATGGCAAGAATTATGCTTAATACTGTGATTTTGGAATTTTTCATATTAAAGATTCACCGCTTTCTATATTACCTATATAGTGTACATCAAATCAATATAAAAATAAAGGTTTTTTTGTAATTTAATCTAATTTTTTTAGAAGAAAAAGGCACACCAAGCAAATTGAAGCAGTGTACCCTTTATAAACTATTTATATTTTATTCTGTCATAAACAGAATACCAAGCGTGCCCGGACCGCAATGAGAAGAAATTGTACAGCTTGCTCTGGTGATAAAAATTTCTTCAAAATAATTTTTCTCCTTTAGCAAGTCGTAAACAAAGCTAATGATTTCTTCATCCACACCTGAATGAGTAATAAAAATTCTGTCTTTTCTGATACTTTCAAAACGGGAAAGCTGGTCATCAACATAGTTTTCAATAAACCTTTTAAATTTTCCTATGAATTTCTTTCCTTCCTTCATACTGACGTCTGTAT
>JAFLUK010000153.1 GCA_022508865.1 Oscillospiraceae bacterium
CTATTGAGGGTGACCTTTCCGGCATAGAAATAGCCATTGACTGTTCCAACGGTGCATCTTCAAGAACAGCAGAAAAGCTGTTTACGGATTTGGGCGCAAAGGTACATATTCTTTCAGCAGAGCCCGATGGTGTAAATATCAACAAGGACTGTGGCTCAACCCATATGGAAAACCTTATGGAATATGTAAAAAAATACAATTTGAATGCAGGTCTTGCCTTTGACGGTGATGCAGACAGATGTCTTGCCGTTGACGAAAAGGGTAATATGATTGACGGCGACTTTCTCATTGCAATCTGTGCAGATGATATGCGTGAGAGAGGTGTTTTAAAGGGCAATGCTGTTGTTGGTACAGTAATGACAAATATGGGGTTTGCAAAATTCTGTGAAGAAAAGGGTATGCGTTTTGAAGCAACCAAGGTTGGCGACAGATATGTGCTGGAGGAAATGCGCCTCAGCGGCTACAACATTGGCGGCGAGCAAAGCGGCCACATTATTTTCAGTGACTACGCAACCACAGGTGACGGACAGCTCACAGGTGTTCAGCTTATGTCCATCATAAAAAGAAAAAATCAAAAACTTTCAGAGCTTGCAAAGGTTATGACAAGATATCCCCAAGTGCTTATAAATGTGAAAATATCCAATGAAATGAAGCCAAAGTTCTATACCGACAGACATATTAAGGCGGAAATTCAGCAGGTAACGGATATTTTGGGTGACAGAGGAAGAATTTTAATCAGAGTATCAGGAACAGAACCTCTAATCAGAGTAATGATTGAAGGGGAAGATTACAACGAAATTTCTATGCTTGCAGAGGAAGCTGCGGCAGTGGTAAGGGAAAGACTTAGCTAATGAGAGTATCAGACAACTGGCGGGACTACGAGCTTATTGACTGCTCCCACGGCGAAAGATTGGAACGCTGGGGAGATATTATTCTTGTTCGTCCTGATCCACAGATAATCTGGCATACGGAAAAGAAAAATCCCCTGTGGCGCAAGGCTCACGCACGTTACTTCAGAAGCAACAAGGGTGGAGGCGATTGGCAGGTTTACAGAAAAATTCCCAAACAATGGGGAATAGGCTACAAGGATTTGCGCTTTAATGTAAAGACCATGGGTTTTAAGCATACGGGAATTTTCCCCGAGCAGGCTGTAAACTGGGATTTTGCCTCGGAAAAAATTAAAAATGAAAAAAGAGAGCTTAATATACTGAACTTGTTTGGTTACACAGGCTGTGCAACCCTTGCATGTATGAATGCAGGCGCAAAGGTTTGCCACGTGGACGCTTCAAAGGGTATGGTGCTTTGGGCAAAGGAGAATGCCCAGACAAGCAACATTGCAGACAAGCCCGTAAGGTGGCTGGTGGATGATTGTATCAAATTTGTTGAGAGGGAAATCCGCAGAGGTCACCACTATGACGGTATCATTATGGACCCTCCATCCTATGGCAGAGGTCCGGGAGGAGAAGTCTGGAAGCTGGAGGATAACCTTTATTCTTTATTGGAATTATGCGTTCAGGTTTTGTCTGATAATCCTGTGTTCTTTATACTCAATTCCTACAGCACAGGGCTTTCCGCAGGAGTAATGGAGTATATGCTTGGCTCGTTTTTAAAGCCAAAATTCGGCGGCAGGGTAAGTTCAGATGAAATCGGGCTTAAAGCAACAGACTCCGGTCTTGTGCTTCCCTGCGGCTCAACAGCAATTTGGGAGAAATAAACAGGTAAACTGTTTTTTTATATTGTGGCAATCAGTCACAAAAAATGGGAAAAAGAGAATTTTGAGAATTTATCATTAAGAAATGAGGATTTGTATTGAGCTTTATTTCGGTGGAGAATTTGTCATTTGAATATGACGACAATACAGAAGACAATTTAATAAAGGATTATGTTATAAAAAATCTTCAAATGAATGTAAAGCAGGGAGAATTTCTCTGTGTGCTGGGTCATAACGGCAGTGGCAAAAGCACCTTGGCAAAGCACTTCAATGCAATGCTTCTGCCAAGCGGCGGCAAGGTGTATGTGGACAAAATGGACACAAGAGATGACAGCCTGTGCTTTGACATAAGGCGAACAGTAGGTCTTGTTCTTCAAAACCCCGACAATCAGCTTGTAGCATCGGTTGTAGAAGAGGACATTGCCTTCGGACCTGAAAACATTGGTATTCCTCCAAAGGAAATCAGGGAGAGAGTAGACAGTGCTCTTAAGGATGTTGATATGTATGAATACAGACATCATCCTCCATATAAGTTAAGCGGAGGTCAAAAGCAGAGAATAGCCATTGCAGGAATTATTGCAATGGAGCCAAAATGCATTGTACTTGACGAGCCTACTGCTATGCTTGACCCTCGTGGCAGACAAGAGGTTATGGATACCATAATCAAGCTGAACAGGGAAAGAGGCATTACCATTGTTCTCATAACCCACTATATGGAGGAAGCCGTAAAGGCTGACCGTGTTATAGTTATGAACAAAGGAGAAATTCTTACAGAGGGCACACCAAAGGAGGTTTTCTCCAATGTTGAATTAATGAGAAGCCACTCCCTTGATGTACCACAGGCAACGGAAATTTGCTATCTGCTGAAAAAAGCAGGGGCGAAAATTTCTGATTTGCCCCTTGATGATGAGGCTTGTGTACAAGCCCTTATGGAGGTGCTGAAATGAGTATAGTACTCCGTACAGAAAACCTCTGCTTTACCTACGGGGTAAAAACCCCCTTTGAAAAGGTTGCAGTGGATAATCTGAACATAGAAATAAAAAAAGGTGAATTCCTTGGTATAATCGGTCATACAGGAAGCGGCAAAAGTACCCTTGTACAAATGCTCAACGGACTGATTACCCCAACAGGTGGCAAGGTTTACCTTAACGATAAAGATATAAACAGCGACAAAAAGAGCCTGAGAAGTGTACGTTTTCAGGTTGGAATGGTTTTTCAGTACCCCGAATATCAGCTTTTTGATGAAACTGTATACAAGGACATTGCCTTTGGACCTAAAAATATGGGACTTACAGGCGAAAAGCTGGACAAAAGTGTGAGAGATTCTGCACGCTTTACAGGCTTGAGAGATGAGCTCCTTACAAAATCTCCCTTTGATTTGTCAGGGGGAGAAAAAAGAAGAGCCGCCAT
>JAFLUK010000154.1 GCA_022508865.1 Oscillospiraceae bacterium
GGTTGGTGCGAGTGACGGGACTTGAACCCGTACGTCAAAGACACACGCCCCTCAAACGTGCCTGTCTGCCTATTCCAGCACACTCGCAAATTTATTAACTTTTCCGTTTCAGCAATATTGATTATAACACTTTAGGGTACAAATGTCAAGGAAAAAATATCAATTTTTTTAAAACATTGTAAAATTAAATCTACTCAACAATAAAATAGAATTTCCTGTCTGCAAAATGCAATTCACATTAATGCGTGCATAACATTCCGCAAACAGGAATAAATTCTGATATGTGGAAAATATACTAGTTAAAGTATATCTGATATCCCTCTACGCTGACAATTACTGCAACAGGATTGCCTGCATCGTCAAAGCTAACTGTACCTGTGTAGCCGCTGTCGAGCATCAGATAGTTTCCGTCTATTGTATAACTGCCTGAAGCGTTTGCAATACTGCCTGCGGCAAGGGTGTAGTATCCCTCTTTTGTAAGACTGATTGAGGCTTCTCCCCCAAGTTCTGTATTAAAGTCAGATGTTATTCTGTCTCCGTCAGGAGTAATGCACTTGTAGGGTAGAAAATTTGCATTAATGAGATTTGGAAGCTGGGTAGGTTGCTGTGTAGTTACTTCTGTTGTTTCTTCCGTGGTAGTTTCCTCCGTTGTTTCCTGTGAGGTATCCTCACTATAGGATACATATTCAGTGGTATCTGTTGCTACGATATTCATTGAGGTAGTTGCTTCTGTTGTTGAAGTGTTTGTATTTTCCTCCTCTTTATCGCAGCTGTTTGTAAACACAATAACCAATACCACAATAAGGATAACTGCAATGACAGAAGAAATAATTGAAACAATCATAGGAGCATTGCTCTTTTTGGCTTTTTTCCCACCCTTTGGGTTATTATGATTATGACCATTCATTGCATTGTATGGTATATTATTTCTATTTTCTTCAAAAGAATAATCATCTTCCGGCTGTGACTCCATATCAAAGCCGTCGTTATAACTTTCCTTATCCTCCTGTGAATAGCTGTCAACATTGCGAGAATACTTCTTCTCACCCCCAATATCTACCAACTCATCATCGTCAAAAAAGTCTTTTTTCGTCTTATTTACAGGCTGAAAAATCCTTGTTTTATCATCGTCATACAAGCCTTTGTCGTCAAACTGACGTCTGTTATCACTCATCTTTACCTTCCCTTTCTTCTAACATTTCCAGCAAAAGTTCTTTCTTCATCATTTTTCCGTTATGGAAGATATAATCCTCTTTGCTCTTTTTTACTTTCTCAATATCAATTCCCTCAAGCTCATCCTTCGTTTCATTCCTAAGCTTTTGGAGCTTTTCTTCCATACTCTTGATGTCGTGGGCTTCATCAGCTCTGCCTGTTAGCATCATCATCATATTACTCTGCACAAAAAAATTGGATATAAAGTTTGCAGAAACAGGATAAATTAAAAGAAGCATACCAAATGTAATAGCTATCAAAAGCCATACATGGGAACCTGAAAAGAACACAGGTGTACCGCAGATTGCTGTGAGTATGAAAATTGAAAAGAGAGAAACAGCATTTAGCTTGATTTCTCCAATCGCCATAAGAGCGCTGTTTTTGTAAATATTTTTTATGGACAAATCAAAGGTTACAGTCATAATAGGTATGTAGAAGAATGTAAACAAAAGCCAAACTGCTATGGCAATCACAGACACCAGCAGCACGTACATTATTCCCCCAATTTCTGAAGCCATATATGTGTAAAATCTAAAGGAAAAAATGCCTATGGTAAGAATAAAATAGAGGAAAATACTGTGGATTAAAAATTGCTTATAGTTTGACACCACGGCCTCTGTAAAAGCGGAAAACACCTTTACATCTTCTTCTCTTGCCAAATTCCTTGTTACTTTGTTAACCCCTGCATAAAGAGGAAAACAGATTACCACCGTTAGCATTGTTAAAAACACTGTAGCTATATATCCAAGAGGCTTGGTTAAAAAATACAGCAGTGTGCCTATTCCCAAAACAGGTGTCATAAACAGTAGGTTTGCAAAAATTATTTTATGCAAATTTCTGAAATAAATTGATACTAAATTTTCAAATGTAAGTTTGTTTCTTGTTGTTCCCATTAAAAATACCCAATTACCTATATTCCAAAATGTATGTACAAGGCTGAAAACAAAATTGTGTCAATAAAAGCTGACAGAAGTACAATTAAAATAAACGCTCCTGACCTTGTGACATATTCTTTTATATTCAGGACTATGTCCTGCTTTCTTATAATCACCCTAAAAACTTTTGCCGACAGACGGAATGAATGTTCACCTATTGCGGAAATCACAGCAGAAAAGATGAAAAATCCCGGTACGATTCCCAAAATAAAAAATCCTAACCCCTTTATTCCAAAGGTAAAGCAAAGCTGTGTCAGTGTCAGCCCTGCACCAAATCCTTTGAAGGATATTATTACAGGTATCAGAGCATTTCCCCAAGGGCAGAAGCCCAAGAGAAAAATCGAGATAAAAAACAGAAATGAGGGAGAAAAAAAGCTGTTGAACAGCCGGAGAAAATCAAAGCTGCTCCGTGAGTTAAAGTCTGTGATAAACAAAAAGTCAAAGGCTTTTTTGAAATCAGAGTCTGTATTTGTACCCGCATATATTCCCAATATCATTCCCACAAGTATGGCAAAAAGGAAGGTTGTAAAAAAGCCGTAGCGTTTGAAGAAATATACAATATCTCCCCTTCTACCATGAAATTTCTTTGGTGATTTTATTCTTAATACTATTCCTTTCATAGTTACCTCCGTAAGGTTGTCCTTATAGAGAATATATGAAAGTTTTTCTTATTTTATGATTTTATTTTCCAAGCTCCTCTGCACGCTTTGTGCATGAAGTCATAGCGGCTTTTATGCTCTCATAAAATTTGTATTCTTCCAGAGTGTTGAGTGCCGCTATTGTTGTGCCACCCGGAGAAGATACCTTTTTTATAAGAGTATCGGGGTCATCTCCGCTTTCTTTCAGCATTGCCGCACTACCCTCAAGAGTCGCTGCAATAAGATTGATTGCGCTATTGTAGGAAATTCCGCACTGATCTGCATAATCAGCCATAGCCTTTGCAAGGAGATAGATGTATGCAGGGCTGCTT
>JAFLUK010000155.1 GCA_022508865.1 Oscillospiraceae bacterium
TATATTGAGGGAATGGGTGTCTGCTCCTATGTGGCGGGCTACTGTTGTATTCTTGGTCATATGTTCCCCCTTTATTTCCATTTTAAGGGTGGAAAGGGCGTTGTGGCGGCAATCGGTATGATGCTTATTCTTGACTGGAGAGTATTTTTAATAATTTTAGGTTCCTTCCTCATAATATTTTCCTTTTCAAAGATTATTTCTCTTGGCTCATTAGTAGGTGCCGCACTGTATGCTCCTGCCACCTTTGTAATTACATATTTCTTTATTTACAAACCAACACTTGCCACACCGACCCCACTGTCATTATGCTACGTTTTTGTGCTTACAGCTATTGCGCTTATGGGCGGCATTACAGTTATTGTTAAGCACCACGGAAATATTAAAAGACTTTTACGTGGTGAAGAAAAGAAAATTACCGCAAAGAAGTAATAATATTTTTATTATAAATTATAAAAAGGAGACAAAAAATGAGCGACTGTATTTTTTGTAAAATTATAGCAGGAGAAATTCCTTCTACAAAGGTGTATGAGGACGATAAAATCCTTGCTTTTAATGACATTAACCCAATGGCTCCTGTTCACGTAATTTTCATTCCAAAGGAGCACATATGCTGTGCAGACAAAATTGATGAAACAAATTCACACATTGTTGCACACATCTTTGAAATTATCCCAAAGGTGGCAAAGGATTTGGGAATTGACGACGGTTACCGAGTTGTCACAAACTGCAAGGAACCTGCCGGACAAACTGTTTTTCACCTGCATTTCCACCTTCTTGGCGGTAAAGTTCTGAACACAGATATTTCTTGAAAAATTAAACGGGTTATAAGGAGATTAATATGGAAACTTACAAAATGACTATTGCAGGTTGCGAAAGAGAACTTCCAATTTGCAAGGTTAACGACAATCTGTCAATTGCTGCTTTTATTATGTTTGGTGATGTGGAGGTAACTGTCAAATCAGCAGAGGAATTACTGAAAAAGGTTCCTGAATTTGATGTTATTCTTACAGCAGAGGCAAAGGGTATTCCTCTTGGTTATGAGATGGCTCGCCAAAGCGGAAAGCCTTATGTTGTAGCAAGAAAATCCGTTAAGCTGTATATGCAGAACACTGTGTCCATCAGCGTTAATTCTATTACCACCGAAAAGGAGCAAACACTTTACCTTGACGGAGAAAAAGCAGAGCTTATCAAAGGCAGCAGAGTACTTATAGTTGATGATGTTATCAGCACAGGAGAAAGCCTTATTGCGCTGCAAGAGCTTTGTAAAAGTGCAAAGGGAAATGTTGTTGCTAACGTTGCCGTGCTTGCAGAGGGCGACGCTGCAGACAGAGATGATATTATCTATCTTGAAAAACTGCCGCTTTTCTTTAAGTAATCAATGAATTAATAAATTACATATTGCAATGAACATTGAATGATATTTGAGGTATAAAAAATGAAGCGAATGGGAGCACTAACAGGTTTAACAGCTGTTTCAGTGCTTTCGTTCGCCTTTTTTCTTGATGAATTATATATTCAAATTTCAATTTGTGTGTTTTTACTTCTTCTTATTTTCTCTTTTATTATAAGAAAATGCCGTAAAAGCCACAGCTTGCAGGTAGTATTTTCTGTTGCTGTTTTGGCATTAATCGGCTTTACTCTTTTTACGGAATATCACTACAAACCTGTTGTGTATAATTATCCTGATAAAGAAATGGTAATCTCCGCAAAGGTTGCGGAACCGCCATATCAAAGCTATAACAGATATTATTATTACCTTGAAACGGAAAATATAGATTATATCGAAGACAATGTAAAAATACTTTTAAAAAGTGAAAAATATATTTCTGCCGGTGTTGACGACACCATAGAATTTAAAGAGAAAATATATGCCCTTTCAAACGACAGCTACAAAACAAAGGGCTGTTATCTTGTTGTCTATGGCGACAAAAAATTTAAATGTAAGGTAGAAAAAGCAAAGAAACACTCCATAATGAACTATGTTTACAACTTCAGAGATAATCTGGAGAGTGAAATAAATGCTTATATGGAGGACGATGCTGCAGGTATATGTAATGCGGTTGCCTTTGGTGATAAAAAATCCTTAACGCCCAGGGTAACAAATGTTTTTCGTATGGCAGGCGTCAGTCATATTCTTGTAGTATCAGGTCTGCATATGACATTGCTTGCAACACTTTTTATGCTTTTTACTAAAAAGCTGTTTCGTAGTAGATTTATATATTGCCCCGTTACTATGCTTTTTATAATATTCTATATGCTTATGACAGGCTTGTCCTATTCAGCGGTAAGAAGCGGAATAATGGTAATAATTATTGTACTTGCCAAGCTGTTCAGAAATCAAGCTGATTCGCTAAACAGTTTGGGTATTTCGGGACTTTGTATTGTGGCAGTTAATCCATATGCCGCTGCCGATGTTGGCTTCATTCTGTCCTTTTCAGCAACATTGGGAATTATTACACTGCCAAAATATATATTGAAATATATAGAAAGTAAAGTAAAATTCTACAGCGGAATTATAAATTATATAATAAATGCTGTGGTAATTACAATTTCTGCATATGCATTTGTAGTTCCTGTTTTGATTATATTTTTTCAAAATATTTCTCTTCTTTCTGTTGTCAGCAATCTGCTTATTCAGCCTGTATTCGGTCTTTTATTAACTGTTATTATTATTGGCGCTATTTTGTCATTAATCGGCTTTTCTGCCCTTTATACACCATTTTTAATGGTGGCAAATTATCTTTCTGAATTTCTCTATTTTGCTGCAAAGCTTGTTTCGGAAATACCATTTGCCTATGTAAACACAGACAAGCCCTTTGTGTATTTCTGGCTTGTAAGTACCGCTGTATTAATTGGATTTATATTTCTGATTAAGAATTATAGAACAACTGTTCCGCTGGGTATTGCAATGTCTGTTACAATACTTATAAGCGGTACGGTAAGCTACTATTTTTACAATTGCGACAGGGCTTTTCTTACTGTGTACGATACAGGTAACGGCATCACAGCAACTGT
>JAFLUK010000156.1 GCA_022508865.1 Oscillospiraceae bacterium
AACCAGGCACCTTTGCGCCTAAATCTGTGCTGTAAATATTATATGTGTTGGTTTCTCTTACAGGTAAAATTTCAGAAATTATTGCAGTGTCAGGAATTTTCAGCGCCTCGGCAAAGTCATCTAGCAGCATTGCAGTACGACTGAAAGTGTGTGGCTGGAACACCGCCCATACGTGTTTGAATCCAAGCTCCATTGCCGTATTCAGCGTTGAAGCAAGCTCTGTGGGGTGATGTGCAAAGTCATCAACAACAGTAATTCCCTTTGGTTTACCAAGAAGTTCAAATCTTCTGTGAACACCTGTAAACTTCTGCAAATTCTCTGCAATCTGATTAACAGGCACACCAAGGTAATCTGCAACTGTAGCTGCAGCCAAGGAGTTATATACATTGTGAATACCCGGAACAGAAAGATTAACAGTTGTCAGCTTTTGCCCCTGAAACATAAGGTCGTAGCTTTGGGTAATTCCATCTTTTCTTAAATTCATTGCGTAGTAGTCGTTTTCCATAGAAAGACCAAAGGTAAGCTTTTTAATCTTCACATCTTCAAGTGCATCCTCTGCATTTGCATTGTCACCGTTATAAACAATCAAATTGCTTGTTTGGTGAGCAAACTTGTTAAAGGACTTTTTTATATTACCAAGATTTTTAAAATAATCAAGATGGTCGGCGTCTACATTCAGCACAACTGAAATATATGGGTGAAGTTCAAGGAATGAATCAACATATTCACAAGCTTCACATACCATAATGTCGCTTTTTCCTACAATGCTGTTGCCGCCGATATAGGGGAGCTTTCCACCAATAATTGCAGATGGCTCCTTGCCTGAACCAACAAGTATTTGTGTCAGCATACCTGTTGTGGAAGTTTTGCCGTGTGTGCCGCTGATAGCCACACTTCTTCTGTATTTATCAGCTACAATACCCAGCATCTCTGAGCGTTCAAGACAAACAATGCCTTTTTCTCTTGCAGCCACAAGTTCAGGATTATCGTCAGAAATAGCAGCTGTGTAGCACAGTACATCAGGCTTTGCGTCTTCTATGTTTTCAGCTTTTTGACCCATATACACCTTGATTCCGTACTCTCTTATTCTTTCCAGAGTATCAGACTCGTTGATGTCGGAGCCTGTCAGTTCAAAGCCTCTGCCTTTCAGTATTTCAGCCAGCGGACACATACCGCTGCCCCCAATGCCCATAAAGTGAATTTTCTTTTTATCATCCAAAATGTGTTTTTTATCCAAAACTCACACCTCATTTTCCGAAATTATATATAATCATTATTGGTACTATTATATAATTTTATATAGCAAATTGCAATTATTGCTACAGAAATTTTTAAAAAAGTATAAAATTGTTGATTTGATAACCTAATAATGTTAAAATAGGCTTAATGAAAAGTATGACTATTAGTAAGAATGACAGATTAATAATAGAAATTACAGGTATGACCAGTGAGGGCTATGGTGTTGGCAGAAGCTGTGACGGAGTTGCAATATTTGTACCAAACACTGCAATAGGGGACAAAGCAGATGTGCTTATAGTCAAGGTGCTGAAAAACTTTTGTTTTGGTAAGCTCATTGATTTGGTACAGCCCTCTGTTGACAGGTGCATTATAGATTGCCCTGTGTTCCTTAAGTGCGGTGGTTGTTGTTACAGACATATTACCTATGAATCGGAACTTCGGATTAAGGAGCAAAAGGTAAAGGACTCTGTTAAACGTATTGCAGGTCTTGACATTACAATAAAGCCTATCATGGGCGCAGACTCCACCGAACACTATCGTAACAAAGCCCAGTTTCCATTGAGCAAAAGCAAAGAGGGTAATGTGGAAATGGGTTTTTACGGTTATCACAGCCATAGAGTTGTGAATACTGATAACTGTCTTTTACAGCCAAAAATATTTGATGACATTATGGCGGTTGTCAGGAATTTTCTTAAAAAAAAAAATCAGCCCATATATGACGAAGTAACCCACAAGGGACTTGTAAGACATCTTTATATGCGCTACGGAGAAAAAACAGGAGAAATTATGGTTTGTCTTGTTACAAACGGCGATAGTATTAAGGGTGAAGAACAACTTGTTAATTCCTTAAAAGAAAATATACCCAACCTTAAAAGTGTTATTCTTAATTCCAATAAGGAAAAAACAAATGTAATTATTGGCATAAAAAATAAAACACTTTACGGAGATAAATACATAACAGATAATCTTTGCGGACTGAATTTCAGAATTTCACCAAATAGTTTTTATCAGGTTAACCACAATCAGGCGGAAAAACTCTATAACAAAGCAAAGGAATATGCCTGTTTGTCGGGGGAAGAAACCCTTGTTGACCTTTACTGCGGTACAGGTACAATCGGTCTTACAATGGCAAAGGATTGCAAAAAGCTTATTGGTGTGGAAATTGTACCACAGGCTATAGAAGATGCAAAGCTGAACGCCCAAAATAACGGAATAACCAATGCGGAATTTATTTGCGGGGATGCAACCAAATGTGCAGAAAGACTGAAAAAGCATAACCTAAAGCCTGATGTAGTGGTGGTTGATCCCCCAAGAAAAGGGCTTACACCTGACCTTATAGAAACAATAAATGAGATGTCTCCTAAAAGAGTAGTTTATGTTTCCTGCGACAGCGGTACTCTGGCAAGAGATTTGAAGATTTTTAAAGAAAAGAATTTTGATATAAACGAAATTACCCCTGTGGATTTGTTCCCAAGAACAAGCCACGTGGAATGTGTTGCTCTTCTTAATAAATTATAAAGTTACCAAATCCATAAGATAATGTCTTTTGGCTGTTATCTTTGGTGAAAATATGAAAAATAACTGACACTATACGACAGTATCCTTGTTTACTGTTGTGTAAAATCAGATTTTGAGAGGTAAAATAAATGGGAAAAATAAAAATCAGCTACATAGAGGAAAAGGATTTGGACCTTATTTACCGCCTGTATAAACATTTTGCTGTATATGAAAGG
>JAFLUK010000157.1 GCA_022508865.1 Oscillospiraceae bacterium
CTTCACTGTGAACAACCTCGTTATATTTCTTGTCGTTACAAAGAACAGATGTAAGTCCTGCCGAGTTATCAACCTTCAGAAGGTTATGAACATTAGGCCTGCGAAGGTCACAGTCAATAAGAATAACCTTTTTATCCATTTTGGCAAAGGAAATTGCTATATTAGATGTTGCTGTACTTTTACCCTCACCCTTACTCCAGGAGGTAACTGCGAAGCAATTATCATTAGCGGCTGAAAGTGAAAACTGAATATTTGTTCTTGCAATCTTATAGCCTTCAATGATAGCAAACTTACCTGAAGTATTGTTTTCAAAAAAAGAATAGTTATTCTTTGAGCTGTATGAAGAATAGTTATTTCTGCTTTTTTTGTTATTTCTACTTATAGTAGGTATTTTTAGCTTCATAGTTGGTGTCTCCCTTCTGATCAAAATCTAGTATTTCGCCAAATACAGGTATCTTGTACAGCTTAAACAGGTCATCATCATACTTAACTGTTGTGTCTATCATTTCAAGTATAAATGAGATAGCCAGTGAAATTGCAAGACCTCCTATTAAGCCGTAAATTGCATATGTACGAACATCGGGATATGTGCTGCTGCTTGGTACGGAAGAATATTTTACAGCTGTAACACCACCTGCTACAAATATTTCTTCAAACAAGCCCTTTTGTTCCTTTGTACCTGTAATACGGTTAACAACTGCATTGCAGGTATCTGACGCAACTTGAGGGTCAGATGATGTCATTGTAATCCACAGGAAATTGCTGTCCTGCTCCTGGGCAATACTCATAGTACAACCGTTGAGCATATTCTGAATTTCAACATTATTCTGGAACAAAATAGTACAATAGTCTGCAAGAGTTGATGAAGCATTAAGGTCACTTGCAAAAATCTTTACAGTGCCTGTGTTGAATTCATTATTATTTTCTGAATTTTCGTCATTGATATCCTCAATCTGGCTTTGGTCGTTAATACCATTCTGTGCTGCCTCCTGTGCTGCCTGTGCAGCAGCATCCTTTGCAGTATAGTTCTGAACAATTACCATTGCCTGAGCAGAATAAATTGGTGTAATAAAGAAATTTGCATATAAAAGGCACAAAATACCGCCTACTACTGTAAGCAATATTATAAATCTTATGCGTTTTAAAACCATTTTTAAGAAAAAGGAGACTGTTAATTCTTTATAGAACAATTGGCTTACCTCCCAGCATAGTATTTCCTTATAATATTATCAAATATACAATAATTTATTATTCTAATTTAGAATTATGTGTCTAAATATGAATAAAAATTGTTTGGTATGTAAAAAAACCGCCGATGTTCTATCGGCGGTTAGAAAACTTTGATTTTAGATTATTTAAGAACGCTAAGGAGTACACCTGCTGCAACAGCAGAACCGATAACACCTGCAACGTTTGGACCCATTGCGTGCATAAGCAGATAGTTTGAAGGATTTTCCTTCTGACCAACCTTTTGTGATACACGTGCAGCCATAGGAACAGCAGAAACACCTGCTGAACCGATAAGAGGATTAACTTTACCCTTTGTTAAAATGCACATTAATTTACCAAAGAGAACACCGCAGGCTGTACCTACACAGAAAGCACACAAACCGAGAACAATAATCTTGATTGTGTTAAGCTGTAGGAATACAGTACCTGTTGCTGTGGCACCTACTGTTGTACCCAGGAATATTGTAACAATATTCATCAGCTCATTCTGTGCTGTCTTTGCTATTCTGTCAACAACGCCGGACTCCTTCATAAGATTACCAAGCATAAGCATACCAACAAGAGGAGTTGCGTCAGGAAGTAACAGAGCAACAAGAACAATAACAACTATTGGGAAAAGAATTTTTTCCAGCTTGGAAACAGGACGAAGCTGTTCCATCTTGATTTTTCTTTCTTTCTTTGTTGTTAATGCCTTCATAATAGGGGGCTGAATAATCGGTACAAGAGCCATATAGGAATAAGCCGCAACTGCTATTGGTCCGAGTAAATCAGGAGCTAGCTTACTTGTTACAAAGATAGCTGTAGGACCGTCAGCACCACCAATGATACCGATTGAACCTGCCTCTGCTTTGGTAAAGCCAAGGTAAATAGCACCGATAAATGTGATAAAAATACCTATCTGAGCTGCTGCACCCAGAATGAATGATTTAGGGTTAGCAATTAACGGACCAAAGTCTGTCATTGCGCCGATGCCAAGGAAGATAAGCGGCGGGTAAATACCCATCTTTACACCCTGATAGAGATAATAGAGAAGTCCGCCGTAGGTTGGAACATTGTAGTAGGTTTCTCCGTTAATTACAGTTGTTGCATACTGAACAGACTGGGTGGATACGTCATGGGTTTTTAAGTATTCTGCCGCAGGTACGATTGTTGTTTCGGGTGCACCCATAATACTTGGACACAGGTTAACAAGGAGCATACCAAAGGCAAGCGGTAAAAGAATAAGCGGTTCATATTCCTTTGCAATAGCAAGATAGAGAAGAACAAAGGACACACCAACCATTACGTAGTTTTGCCAATCAAGAGCGGCAAAACCGGAGGCACTAAACAGACCTTCAATGCCTTTTAAAAAGCCATTAATTATTTCCATTGTTTCAACTTCCTTTCCGATTAAAATGGTCTGGTGTTGTCAAGAACACCCGCCTGTCCCCAAGCAGATCTGCCGGCTGATACTGACTTTTTGATACCGGTGATTCTTGCATTACCTACACCGTAGGTGCTATCTACAGCTGCAGCAATAACTGCTACTATTTCATCGGAAATTCCGGATACTGTAGTTGTTTTTGCAGGAGTGACTGAAGGCTTTACTTCCGTTGCCGCCTTATTTACAGCCTCTTGTTTTTCTTTTTTCTTTTTAGCTGTTTTTTTCTGTGCAGAATAAACAAT
>JAFLUK010000158.1 GCA_022508865.1 Oscillospiraceae bacterium
TATAACAAATTTACTATACTGTTTGAAATTGTTTGCTGTTTGTTATTTCTATACTATCTATACAAATTACCGAGGAAAGAAGCAGCAATAATCTGTTTTCGTCATAAATAACAAGCTCGTAGCCATCGCTTATTCTGCTATGAGTATTGTAGTGAGAAAGCAGCACTTTGTTGTCGTGGTCCACTATTTCATAGTTTTTTCCCAGAAAATCACCTGTAATTCTCCAGCTTATGCCGTAGTAGTAGCATACAGGTCTTACAGTGTTTTTGCTGAATACAAGCCTTATTGTGTCTTTGTTGTCACATATGGTATACGCCTTAAAAAGCGGCAGGGGTATAGTAGAAATACTGCAAAGCTTATTGAAGCCAAGGTCGGTAATATTAATTCTGCCGTACTTATGATTTGCTGAATTCACCGCATAAAAGCGCTCATAACCCTGCTCGTTAAGGATGATAAACCTTGCGTCACAATGGGATGTATCTCTTTTTAAATAAAGCCTCATAAAATCACCTTTATTTATTCTTTACAGCAATGTTTTCTTAATACTTTCCTTAAATTTAATATTGTTATCATCTTTTAGATTATGTTCTTCTTTTTCTCTTATGTTATAGCATGCCATTTGTCCTAAAATCATCCAGAATATAATTACCATAAAAGAAATGTCATAGAGTATTGCCTTTTCAAAAAGGGCAAAGCCAAGATATGCCACTACAAAGCTGAACATACATGGAAAAATATCATTTTGCAATTTATCCTTTGCATTGTAGAGGAACCGTGTCATATAGAAACCGTTCCTGAATGCAAAGGCCATAAACAGCAGAAAACCTATTACACCGGAGCAAAGGAGTATTGTGAGGTAAGCATTGTGAATATCCGTTGTAAAGACTGCAAACAGACTTGCAAAATCACCGCTGTAGAGGTTGGAAAAATGCATACCTTCTTCAAAATAATCGTAACTGTAAAGTAGAATATTCCCTTTGCCGATACCCTCAACAGGATAGTGTGAATATATTGTTAATGCCTGTGACCACAAAGTTAATCTACCGGAGTCAACATTTTCATTCTCGTGTTCAAAGGTAACTTCATCATTCTCTGTAGGAGGCAAAATGCTATCGCTATCCCCTACGGAAATTTGATTTGCATTATTGATAATTGCTGCAACACCAATCTGACAAATTGTTCTCATAAAAAATGTGCAGAAAATAATAACGATACCTGCTAACACTGTTGAAATAAACTTGAGAACAAACTGTTTTCTGTTAAATCTTTCTCTTGATGAAAGAAATTTACAGATTACAAAGACAATAACATATCCCAAAAACAGTACAAGACTTGCATTACTGTCTGAAAGAAACAGTGTTATAATGCTGATGAAAAGACCTGAAGCGAGCCATATTCTTGAAATTTTAGACATTTCTGAAGTTTTGCTGTCGAAGTTATGAATTGAAAGAATATGAACAGAAAACACAACAACAACAGAAGAAAATCCCGAAAGATTTGGATTGATAAAAAGACCTGTATATCTGTTCTCGTAGATAATAAGCTTAATCCACTCGTTACGATATGAAATATCCATAAACAGGCAAAAAATACCAACCACCTGCATTAATGTAATCATATACAGGAAAATTCTTGCAAGCTCATAAATTTCGTGCTTAATATTGGTATCAGGCTCTGTATGAGCACCATAAAACACAAAAAAGCATATACACATAAAAAGTATAAAAAGCATATTAATGAGGAAATTATCAGTAATATGTACAAGGGCTGTTATGAAATTCATTGCAAGAAAAGCCGCTGCCCAAATACCGAATTCCATTTTTTTGTATGCTTTGTATTTTACTATATTCCTGATTGTAATATACAGCCCCCAAATAGCAATAATAGCAAGGGCAACATATGCAGGAATTTGTAGAAAAGCAACATTGGTAAAGAATAGACACAGCACAAAACTAATTCTGAAATAACTTGAATTATTAATCAGTTTAATGATGTCCGCCTCCTATCTTATCTCTTAAAAACTTCTTTAACTGTTTTTATCATTAAACTCAAATCTCGTCTGAATCCAAATCTTTGAAGATACTTTAAATTATATCTCATTTTATCGGGTAAAATTCTTGTCATATAAATTTTGTCAACATCTTCTCCTTCTTTCAAAAGCTTATCCTCATCTTTATATTTGATTGAGGCAAAGCTTGTGATTCCTGCAGGAAGAAGCAGTGTAGAATAAAAAACAGGGTCGTATCTTTCAACATATTTGGGTACTTCCGGTCTTGTGCCCACAATAGACATTTTTCCTGTTAACACGTGAAATATCTGTGGAAGTTCATCAAGGCGGTATTTTCTCAATGCTCTGCCAATGAGAGTTACTCTCTCATCCCCTTCTTTTGTAAGGAGCTCGCCGCACTGGTCTGAACCAACTATCATAGTTCTGAATTTTAAAATCATAAAATGCCTGCCGTATGTTGTAACACGTTCCTGTCTGTAGAAGACAGGTCCCTTGGTGGCACTTATTTTAATGATGAAAGCTATTACCAGCATTGGAATAAAAAGCAAAATAATTAAGATAATTGAAAGTAAAATATCTATAATTCTTTTTAGTATTATGCTGCTTTGCTTCTTTTTTAGTATATTATAATACTTTTTAACTTCTTCATTCTGAAACTCTTTGGGGAGTTTATCAAAGCTTTTTAGCAAGGTCAATACCTCTCTATCCTGCGTGTCAAATAATATAATTTATGTTTGATACACAAATACTTATGATATATTATATATCATAATTTAGATTAAAT
>JAFLUK010000159.1 GCA_022508865.1 Oscillospiraceae bacterium
AAACCCATTGGATAATAAAATTATCCCCGATTCTTCGGAGTCGGGGAGTTTTTATTCATAAAATTAAACCGCCGGTTTAATTTTAGACTATAAATTGATTGATTTGCATAAAAAAACATCATATAATGAAATTATTGATTTAATCAGCGGGGCGATAATTTTGAAAAATATACTCAGTGTTAAAATAAAGGAATACAGAATTAAAAAAGGCTTTACTCAGGAAGAACTGGGAAAGCTTGTGGGTGTAACAACTCAAGCGGTTTCAAAATGGGAGCGTGGGGGAACTCCTGACACAGAGCTTTTGCCAAATATAGCAGATATACTTGGGGTTTCAATAGATGTTCTGTTCGGTAGGTCTGAAAATAATAGAATAAATATTGAAGAAATGATTATTAAGGAACTAAACACATTAAGTGATGAAGAAAGGTTTACAAAAGCTTTTTCTCTTTGCTGGGCTGTGGAAATGGGACTTACCAAAATGAATTCTTTGAAAAACAAATTCACTTCCGATATCATTGATACTCTTAACAATGAATACGGATATGAATACTATTCAAAGCTGCTTTTTGACGAGGGCTTGGTAGACGCAAGATTATCAAGAAATTGCAGATATTTTTTCCTTATGCCCGAGCCTGAAAACGGATTAAAAAATTACTTAAATAATATACAAGAACTTTCTGAAACCTTTGCTCTTCTTTCAGATATGAATATTCTTAAAATTCTCTTTTTTATGTATGGACGAAAAAACACAGCTATAACTGTGGATTTGATTTCAAAAAACACTGAAATAGAAGAAAAAAAGTTAAATAGTCTTATGAAAAAGCTGTGCCAATATAATCTTGCAGATTGCACAAAGGTAGAAACAGAAAAGGGTGAAATAGACTCATATACCTTCCGTCAGGAGTGTGCAATGATACCTATGTTGTGCTTTGCGAAGGAGCTTCGTGTAAAAAACATATATGACTTTGTTATTGCTTTTAACAGAAATAAACCTTTACTTTGAAAATGAACCGATATTTTAATCGGATAAAAAAACAGTTGTTTGAAAACAAATTAATTCTCTTATAAAATCAAAGTATCAAATAATTTAATGGGAGATGTTAATATGAAAAAATTTTTATTATTTTTCTTGTCAGTATTGACTATAACTGTTTCGGTGTGTTTTTCGGGCTGTTCACAGCAGGAGAAGGCATCTGACAGCAACTTGGATACTGCTGATTCCAAAGAAATAAACACAGTCGCAATTTCGGAGCAAATTGATGAAGCATTACAGCAAACAGGTTTTAAGGGAATTGTTTACATCAGCAATAAAGGTAAGGAAGTTTATAACAATGGCTTAGGAAAGGCTAATATAGAAACTTCCGCAATGAATACATCAGACACGGAATTTTCCATAGCCTCCAACACCAAGCAGTTCACCGCCGCCGCTATTATGATTTTGCAGCAAAAGGGCAAGCTTTCTGTAGATGATACAATAGACAAATTTTTCCCAAGCTATAAAGAGGGCAAAAAACTGACAATTCACAACCTTTTGAGCATGCGTTCGGGAATACCTGATTACTTTACATATACCGATGAAAACGGAAATCGTATAGCATTAACCTATTCAATGCTTGAATATCAGGTTAAAGAAACTTCCGCCCCGAAGGATAACCGAAAAAATATTCGGGAATGGATTTTTAAACAGCCTCTTAATTTTAAGGCTGATGAAAAATTTGAATATTCAAACAGCAATTATTTTTTACTTGCAGATATTATTGAAAGTGTTTCAGAAACAACTTATGAAAGCTTTGTGAAAACAAACATTTTTGACCCATTGAAAATGGAAAATTCATATTTTGCCGACAACTATAATAAAGAATCTGAAATGTTTGCCAGGCCTAACGACATTGATTACGATACTGAATACTTAAATTATCCGGGAGCAAGCTTTGGAGCAGGAAATATTATTTCAACTGCAAAAGACATTGATAAGTGGCTGAATGAATACAGTAATCCCCAAATTTTAAATGATGAGTCAATTAAAGCAATGACCCAAAATTATTCAAAAGAAGGGGATATGCTCAAATATGGTTATGGTTTGATGATTGCAGATGAAGGAAGCTTTTACCATACAGGTTATTTGCCGTCGTATAATTCAATGTTTATAGTAAAGCCCCAAAGCAATACAAATATTATACTTATGAGCAACTATTCATTCGGCGGTATTGAAACATTGGGAAACAGAATAGAAAGAGAACTTTCTGAAAAATAAGTATATGTTAGGTTACAATTGCATTTAAGCAACGATGAATACATACTGTTACTGCAAAAGTACTGTGGAACAACAAGGGTGTGTTTGCAAAAACGGCACTGAAAAGTGGGGTGGTTGAAACGAAAGTGTCCAAGGAAGAAAAGGAAAGAAAATACTATAATCAAAAGATTCTTAAAGGAACAACAAAAGACAGTATAAAAAATCAGTTTAAAAAGAAAAATCTGTTTGAATGGAAGAGTGTTTTTGTCACAATGATTGGCGTAATACTGGCAAACATAATAACAGATATTATCAGTGCAGAAAGATTAATTTATAATGCTGTAGCATTATATTTGGTTAAACTGCTTATCTGGGTGGCTGTTATACTGGCTGTTCAGTTTATAGCAGGAGTATTGAAAAGAATAATCAAAAAAGAAAAACCTTGAGGGAAAAATTCCTTCAAGGTTTTTTGATTATTATTCAAAC
>JAFLUK010000016.1 GCA_022508865.1 Oscillospiraceae bacterium
CACCTGCTGCGGCAGATACCATAACTGCATTTTTTAAAGACACAAACAAAAAGCCCTGTGACTTTGACAGAATTTATACCGGTGATTTGGGTTAGGGACACGCCGATAATGTAACAGCCTCTTTCGTTGATAGTTTTGACGAATCGCCAACTATCCTTATAACGATAACACGGTCTACTAAAAACTTACAGATTAAAACAATAATCCGACCCTTGTCTATTTTGAACCAGGTTCGGATTTTTATTTTGTGTTAATTATTTTTAAAATTATTTATATTTATTCTGTAACTTTATTGACAGGAGAAATATTACTATTTGTATTATTTTTATGTCGATAACTATATGGAAAGTGTTAATGTTGAAAACTTATTTGATATTAATTTACTAAATAACAGTGAAAAACTAAAGTTTTGCAAGGGGTTTTCCATACTTTCCACAGAGTTTTCCACATTAATTATGAGAATAAGGAAATTTACAAATTGTATAATTCCAATATGAAATTATTAAAAAGAAATATGTTTGTAACCTATTTGTAACACTTGAATAGGACTGTACTTTTTTGCCAAATATAACTAGTGCCCGTAACCCTGAAACTTCACATTGTTTATGGGGTATCGGTGGTAAAAGCACAAAATTAAAATGCAAGCTTGGGAAAGAGGTAGTTTTATGCTGCGTGGAGTAAACAGACAGGTTCTGGAAATAACCGAAACAAACAATATGTACTACGAAAAGGCGCTGCTTGTAATAAAACCGGAATACGCCAACGCTCAACAAGCTATTCTTGAAAAAGAAGCAAGGCTTATGCTTAAAAGAATGAAGCCCCCTTCAGCCATCAAAGTGAAATCAAAAATATTCTATTGGTGCACACGCCTTGGTGGTGCCTCTCTTTTTGGCGCAGGAATTGCAACGCTAATATTACTTTGCCTGTAATTTATAAAAAATACCTTCATATACTTTTATAGAATTATATGTGGAGGTTGCTATGAATATTAAATTTTATCGCAATTTAGAAATTGTGGGAGTGTTCCTTGTATTTGGGCTCAGTGTGCTCTTTCACTTTATTTATGACCTTACTGACGGCAGTGTGTTTTCTATACTTTTTGGCGCTGTTAATGAGTCTGTGTGGGAGAACACAAAAATTTTCCTCATTGCATATTCCATCTGGGCAGTGGTGGAGTTGCTTGTTTCCAATGTCCATTTCAAAAAGTTTGTTGTCAGCAAGGTATTGGGCGTTTACTTTATGGGCGGAATTATAATTATTGTAAATTACATTATTACCCTGTTTTCAGAAGAGCCTGCTTGCGCTGTGCACATAGTGCTTGGATTCCTTGCAGTAGTTTTTTCTCAACTTTTGTCCTACAAGTTGGTAACCGGCAGTAAGGATATGGGAGAATATTTTGTTCCCTCATTATTTTTGTTGGGACTGTTTTTGGTTGCATTCTTTTCATTTACCGTATTTCCCCCTCATCTTGGCATTTTTCGTGACGATACTACAGGCTTCTACGGTATTGTGCCCGGTTATGTTGATAAGGGAGACACTGTGTTGAGTATGTATGCCAAAAATATCTAAAGTTACAAAGTTTTTTATCTTAAATACTTTAATTGAAATTCCTTTTGTGATATACTAGATTGTAAGTATAACCAAAAGGAATTTTTATATGGAACAGGAAAACATCAGAAACGACATAGTAGCAGGGAGAAATCCTGTTATGGAAGCAATAAGAAGCGGCAGGGCAATTGAGTCGCTGCTGGTGGCAAAAGGCGAAAAGTCAGGCTCTGTTGTTGCAATTATTGCAAAGGCAAAAAAACAGAATATCCCTGTTAAAGAGGTTGACCCAAAAAAGTTGGATTTTCTGGCTAAAGGCATCAGTCATCAAGGGATTGCGGCACAGTGTGCAGTTAAGGAATACAGTACCCTTGAGGATATTTTTAAGAATGCAGAGGATAGAGGAGAAGCTCCCTTTATTATTATACTTGACAAAATTGAGGACCCCCATAACCTAGGGGCAATTATCAGAAGTGCCGAATGTGCAGGTGCTCACGGCGTAATAATTCCCGAGAGAAGAAGCGCCGGGCTTTCCTATACAGTAGAAAAAACCTCGGCAGGTGCACTTGAGTATGTGCCTGTGGCAAGGGTAAAGAATATTACCGCCGCCATTCAGAAGTTGAAGAGCAAGGGTGTGTGGATTTACGGCGCAGATATGGACGGACAGAACTACAAAGAGGTTAACTTTGATGGTGCTGCTGCTCTTGTAATCGGCAACGAAGGCAAGGGGATAAGCCCTCTTGTTGCCAAGGAATGTGATGTAATAGTGTCTTTGCCCATGAGGGGGAAAATCAATTCCCTCAACGCTTCTGTTGCGGCAGGGATATTGATGTATGAAATAGCAAACGGAAGATGATTTTCCCTTTAATTAATAAATTCAGGAGTAATCAAGATGGATATAAAAAAGCCTGACTTTTTAAAAAACAGAAAAAAGAAAAAAAGCCCTGTGGCAATGAAAAGCAGAACTGTGGAAACTGAAAATTCAGTACAGACTGCCGAAAGCCAAGACAGGACAACTACTAAAAATCATATATTTAAAGAATTTTTGAATGATATTTCCCACAACGATACTTTGGAAGGTACAGATATAGTAAATGCCTTTTACAGTATGGCACCTGTTGATGCATACGAAGAGGAAAAAACAGGCAGTGCTGATATAGAGATATCTTTGGAAGAAAGAGACAACATCATCAGAGGTGAAAAAACAGGCTCAACTATGAGTGCTGTGGTGATGATGGAGCGTGAGGGCGACGAAAACGGCAGAGTTCAGCAGGAAGAAAAAAATCTGCCAAAATACCGCCCCGATATGTTCAGTGCCCCGGAGCCTGTTGAGGAAAGCATACAGTTTGATGCAGGTGTTCCAAAGGGTGCTGTTGTGGCAGAGGATATAATAGATAAGGTGCCCCAGTTTGACATTAAGCCCATTGTTATTCAGGATTTTGACACTATAGATATAGATATTCCCGATGTTGAGCCTGAAGACGAGGAAATGGATATTGCCCTTGCCAATGAGGATTTCAATGATGAATCCTTTATTCAGGAAAGCCTTGATGAGCTGATACAAAGAGAAAATCTTCCCCCTTTGCCCAAGCACGAGGAAGAGGAGGAAGTGGATAATTTTAAATATGAAAAGCTGTTTGGCAGGCAGGAGCCTGTTCCGCCGGGAACAACCCAGGTGTCAAGAGTTCCTGTATATACTCCCGACAGCAAGGTGGAGAAGCTGAATGTAAATGTGGGCAAGTTCTCTGTGGTAGTAAGACAGGAATATGAAGAATATTTAAAAAGCAAAAATCCCGAAATTTCTGCTACATACAAGCCTACAGAAACAGTAATTACAGAAGAAATCAGGAATGTTAAGGGTGGAGCCCTTAATGCTGTAATGGATTTTCTGTCTGCAAATCCCGACGAAGAAAAATTTGAAAACAGAACAACAGCTGAAAAGGTTGTTACAGTGGACGACTATGACAGTCGTGATGACATAGAAAGCGTAATTGACGAAACACAGGAAAATATCAGAAAATTGAGATTTCAGAGTATGTCGCTGGGTGTGCTTACGGCAATTACCTTTGCAATGGTAATTTTGCAAAAACTGTTGCCAAGTTCACTGGGGCACAGCAGTGTTGCGTCAGTGCTTTATTCTGTGTTTAACATACTTGTCCTTGTTGCAGGCGCATTTATTTCAAGGGTGGCAATCAGGAACGGACTGCTTATTCTCCGGAAATTCAAGGGTAATTCCGACACAGCCGTTGCCGTTGGCGCTGTAGGAGCCTTCCTTGCAAGTATTGTCAGTTTGTTTGTAAGCAAAAGCTACTACAGCGGAGATATGCACTACTACACTGTTATTGTAATGCTGGGTCTGCTGTGCAATGCCTTTGGCAAGCTGATAATGGTAAAAAGAGTGCAGAAGAATTTTCAGTTCCTTGTAGATAACAAAAAGTATTCATGTGCAAAAATATATACAGATGAAACCATAGCTGCTAAAATGATGAGTGGTACAGTGGTGGAAAAACCTATTATTGCATATCAGCACAAGGCAGGTTTTTTGACAAACTATTTGCAGCTTTCCTATGCTCCTGACCCGTCAGAGGAGGCGGCAGGAAGAATTGCTCCATTTACTACAGTGTACGCACTTGTGGTTGCGGTGATGTATGGTATTATATCCAAGGATATTGCAGGGGCTTTTTCATCCCTGTCGCTGATAACGGCAGTGAGTATACCTGCAAGTGTATTGCTGGCAGTAAATGTTCCAATGAGAACCCTGTGCAAAAAGCTTTTGCGAAAGGGCGCAATGCTCTGCGGATATCAGGGCGTTAAGCAGTTCAGCGACACATCTGCCATACTTGTAGATGCAAGTGAGCTCTATCCCGACGGCTCTGTAATTCTCAATAACATTCAGGCATTTAACGAAAGACGTCTGGACGAGTCTTGTCTTGCGGCAGCCGCAGTACTGAAAGAGGTGAAAAGCCCGCTGGCTTCGGTTTTTAACAAGGCAATACAGGAGAGCAGAACGGTACTTCCGGATGTAGAATCTGTAATGTACGAGGACCAGCTTGGTCTTGTAGGCTGGGTAAACGGAGAGAGAGTTCTTGTAGGGAACAGAGATTTAATGAACAAATACAGCATAAAAGTGCCCGACGATGACTTTGAAGAAAAGTATGGCAGGCAGCACAAGCAGGTTACATTCCTTGCTCATTCAGGGGTGCTTACTGCAATGCTTATTACTACCTACAGACCTAATGTTGAAATTGCAAGAGAACTGCAAAGGGCAGAATATAACGGTATCAGCCTGCTTATCAGTACCGGTGACTGTAATATTACCTCCGAGCAGATTTCCGAGGATTTTGGTGTATTTTACCGCAGTGTAAAGGTGCTTCCCACAGGTCTTGGTAACGTGTGCAAGGAGATTACCTCAATCAATGAAGAACGATCAAGAGCATATCTTGCCACACGTGGCAAATTCACCCAGCTTGCCAGAGCGCTTTCAGGTTGTGTACAAATGAAGTCAAACATAAATATATCTGTTATTATTCAGCTTATAGGTGTTGTGCTGGGTATTCTCATAATGGCTACAATTACACTTTATTCAGGTACAGGACTTCTCGGTACTGTAGAAATGCTGCTTTATTCGGTATTTTGGGGTGTTGCAGCAATGATAGCTCCAAACTTCAGACGACCGTAAATTAAGGAGGAACAGATTATGAAAATAGCTCCGTCACTTCTTTCCTGTGACTTTTCTGTTATGGGAGAAGAGATTGTAAAAATGGACAAGGCAGGTGCAGACTATATGCACCTTGACGTAATGGACGGTCACTTTGTGCCCAACATCACATTTGGCGCACCTGTAATAAAGACAGTCCGCAAATATACAGACAAGCCCTTTGATGTACACTTGATGATTTCCGAGCCTTTAAAGTACATAGACGACTTTGTCGATGCAGGGGCAGATATTATCACTTTCCACATTGAAAGCGACAGCGACCCTGTAAAGACTATTGAAAAAATCAAGTCCAGAGGAGTAAAGCCGGGTCTTGTTATTAAGCCTAATACCCCTGCAAGCGCAGTGTTTCCTTACCTTAAGGATTTGTTTATGGTGCTTGTTATGACAGTAGAACCGGGCTTTGGCGGCCAGTCCTTTATGGCTGATATGCTTCCTAAGGTTGCCGAGATTCGTGCAGAAGCACAAAAGGTTAATCCAAAACTGCTGATAGAGGCAGACGGAGGCATTGGAATAAATACTATTAAGCAGGCAAGTGACGCAGGGGTGGATATTTCTGTTGCAGGCACTGCTGTTTTCAAGGCGGAAAACCCTGCCGAAGCTATAAATGAGCTTAAAAATCTTTGCTGTTAAAGCTCTGTCCTATAAGGTTAATTGAATTTCTGCTTGTCAGTATATGACCATGCTCCATAAGGAGAGAAAGCTGTTTTTTTCCTTTGCGCTCCTGCTTGCCAAATTCAGACAACAGCACTCTTGCACCACGGTCAAGAGGATTGCCTGAAAAGCAAAGGTAGTATCGGTCATTCATAATGTATGTACTGCTTTGGGGCAGATTGCAGTTTGTTTTGTACAGCGCACAAATGCAGGATATAAAGTCTTCAAGATTGTCAAAGACAAAAACAGAAATCTCATTGTAGCTTTTGATTTTGTACTGCTTTCTTTTGCCCTTGACGGTAAGAAGAAAAACCAGTCCCCTTTGTGACTCCACAACCTCCAGAAGAAATGCGCAATTTTTGGTGTCCAGATTTTCGGCTGTCAGTACAATGTTCAGTATGTGGTACACAAGCTCTTCGTTACTTGTGTTTGGTACCTCCTCCTGCAAAAGCTCCAGTATAAGTGTATTTTCGTTAATTCTTGTGATAGTCATAAATTCTCCTCCCCAAAGATTTTCAGTAAGTAGGCGGCTGATTAAATATTAAAGCAATTTGAGTACCAAGGTTTTCGCTGTAATTTAATCAGTGGTTACTTAACCATAATATGATGAATGTAAGTCCATATCAACCAAAAATAATTACCTGTAAAGAGTTTCCTAATATTTTTGTAATTATATGGCAAAAAATAAAAAGTATAAAAAAGAAGGGATGAAGCAAATGCCAAATTGGTTAAAAACTGCGGTTTTCTATGAAATATACCCTCAGTCCTTTTACGATACCAACGGTGACGGTATCGGTGACATTCAGGGTATTATAGAAAAACTTGACTATGTAAAGAGCCTTGGCTGTAATGCCATATGGCTAAACCCTGTTTACGACTCTCCTTTTATGGACGGAGGCTATGACGTAAGGGACTATAAAAAGGTGGCCCCACGCTACGGAACAAATGAAGATTTAGTAAGACTTTTTGAAGAAGCCCATAAAAAAGATATGAAAATCCTGCTGGACCTTGTTCCCGGCCACACCAGCGACCAACATCCTTGGTTCCTTGAAAGTAAAAAGGCAGGGGAAAGTGAATTTACCAATCGTTACATTTTTACAAAATCAGTGTGGGACGCACCCCCTGAATACAGAATGATGTGTGGTCTTTGTCAGCGTGACGGCAACTATATGGTAAACTATTTCAGCAGTCAGCCTGCTCTTAACTACGGATTTTATGAGGTTACTCATCCGGAGTGGCAGTTACCCTATGACCATCCCGACGCCCTTGCTACGGCAGAGGCAATTAAGGATGTAATGCGTTTTTGGCTTGACAAGGGCGCAGACGGCTTCCGTGTGGATATGGCAGACTCTCTTGTAAAAAATGATGATGAAAAAATCGCCACCGCAAAAATCTGGCGTGGTGTAAGAGAAATGCTGGACAAGGATTATCCCGAGGCCGCAATGATTTCCGAGTGGTGTCACCCCGAAAGGGCCATTAACAACGCAGGCTTCCATATGGACTTTTATCTTGACCACTACGGCAATGGCTATTCACGACTTTTCAGATATGAAAAGGACGGGGAGAACAGAGCCTTCTTCAGCAAAAACAGCAAGGGTGATATTACCGCCTTTCTTGATGAGTATGTTCCAAACCTTCAAAAGACAAAGGACAACGGTTACATCTGCTTTATGACAAACAACCACGATATGCCACGTATGCCGAGATATGCTGACAAGGAAACTATCAAGCTTGCCTTTGCCGCAATTTTTACATTGCCCGGTGTGCCATATCTTTATTATGGTGACGAGCTTGGTATGCGCTATCAGAGTGAGCTTGTTTCCAAAGAGGGAGGCTATTCCCGTACAGGAAGCAGAACACCAATGCAGTGGAACAGCGGCAAAAATCTGGGATTTTCAACTGCCGATGAGTGCTATTTGCCTGTTGATACAGAGAAAAATGCCCCAACTGTGGAAAATCAGCAAAATGACCCTGACTCCATTTATAAGGTGGTTACAGATGTTATTGCCCTCCGTCGCAAATACAGCGATTTGGGCAACGACGGTGAGTTTGAGGTTGTATACGGAGAAAAGGAAAAATATCCCTTTGTATACAAAAGAGGCAGTTTTGTCATTGTGGTAAACCCATCTGTAAATGATGAAACCTTGCCATTTGACTTTGAAGTTAAAGAGATGGTTTATTCCATTGGAACAGTAGAGGTAAAGGACAAAGTGCTCAAGTCAGGCAAAAGTTCCTTTGCTATATTCAGAGTTTAATATCAGAAATAATCATTAGACAAAAAAAGGACGGGATTTTTTCCCGTCCTTTTGATATGTTGATGTTTACTTAATATAACCGATTTTCTTCATAACCTTGTCAAGGGTTCTCTGGCTAAAGCTTTGGGCAAATTCTCCTGCCTTTTTCCAGATTGTCTCCATATAGGCTCTGTCCTTGATAATCTTGTCATATTCAGCCTGAATGGGCTTAAGATGCTCTGCAACAGCTTCGCCAACAGCAGTTTTAAAGTCGCCGTAGCCCTTGCCCCGGAAGTCCTTTTCAATCTGCTCCATAGTAAGGCCTGTAACAGCTCCGTAGATAGTCATAAGGTTGCTGATGCCCGGCTTGTTCTCACTGTCAAAGTGAACAGAGGTTTCTGTGTCAGTAATAGCTCTTTTGAATTTTTTCATTATAGTTTCAGGTCTGTCAAGAAGATAAACACAGCCGTTTATGTTTTCGTCACTCTTACTCATTTTGTTGGACGGTGTTTGCAGCGACATAACCCTTGCGCCGTTCTTTGGAATAAAGCCCTGGGGAATTTTAAACACATTACCGTACAGACCGTTAAACCTTGTTGCAATATCCCTTGTAATCTCAAGGTGCTGCATCTGGTCTGCGCCAACAGGTACCTTGTCTGCCTGATAAAGGAGAATATCAGCCGCCATAAGTGCCGGATAGGTGAACAGCCCTGCGTTAATGTTGTCTGCGTGTTTTTTGCTCTTGTCCTTAAATTGTGTCATTCTTGACAATTCGCCAAACTGTGTGTAGCAGTTCAGAATCCATGCAAGCTGTGCGTGGGTTGTTACATGGCTCTGAATAAAGAAAACGCTTTTTTCAGGATCAACACCACAGGCAAGAAGCAGTGCGTACATATCAAGAATATTTTTTCTCATTTCCTTTGGGTCTTGTCTTACGGTGATTGTATGTAAATCAGCCAGCGCATAAAAGCAGAAGTACTCCTCCTGCATTGCCACCCAATTCTTTACAGCGCCCAGATAGTTGCCCAGGGTCATAGAGCCGCTTGGCTGGATTGCACTTAAGACTATTGGTTTTTTTTCGCCCATTTTATATACCTCGTTTGTAATAATTATTTAAAATGATTAATTTAAAGTTCTTTATTTAATGTGCTTCTTTGCTGTTTCGGCAAGGAGCTTAATGCCCTTTTCCAGCTGCTCATCTGTTGGGGTAGAGAAGTTAACTCTGAATGTGTGACATTCCTGATTTTCATCAGTCAAAAAGGCATTGCCCGGAACAACGCAAACCTTGTTGAGAACAGCGTCCTTGCAGAACTGCGGCATATCCACATAGCTTGGCAGTGTGCACATTGTAAACAGACCGCCTGTAATCGGCGAATAGGTAATCCCCAACGGAACAAGATACTTATCCATAAGGTCCATCATATATTTTGCCTTAACGCTGTAAATATCCCGAAGCTTCTGTAAATGTGCATTAAAGTCATATTTTGTCATAAGCTCATTGCAGATAATCTGTGACCACACATTGGTGTGAACATCGTTGCCCTGCTTGCAAACTACCATTTTCTGAAAAATTCCCTTTGGTGCAATGGTGTATGCAACTCTTATACCGGGAGAGATAACCTTGCTCATAGAGCCTGCGTAAATTACAATGCCGTCTGTGTCAAGGCTTTTGATGCAGGGCATTTCCTCGCCTGTGTATCTCAAATCCCCATATGGATTATCTTCAAGAATAAGAACACCGTACTGCTTTGCCAGACTGTACATCTTCTTTCTTTTTTCAAGGCTCATTGTAATGCCTGATGGATTTTGAAAGTTGGGAATTGTGTAGATGAATTTAGTATTGGGATTTTCCTGAAGGGCCTTTTCAAGGGCTTCCATACTCATACCGTCAGATTCAACTTCAACTCCCACCAGCTTTGCATTGTAGCTTCTGAAGGTGTTAAGAGAGCCGATAAAAGATGGTGCCTCGGTAATGATAACCTCGCCCTCGTTTACCAAGGTTTTTGTTGCCAAATCCATAATCTGCTGTGCACCTGTGGTAATGAGAATATCGTCGTCATCTGTGCCTACGTTATAATTTTCCTTCATATATTTTTTCAGAGTTTCCCTCAAAGCAGGATAACCCTCTGAAATACTGTACTGCAAAACCTCTATTGGTCTTTCTCTTAAAATTCTTTCGGAAATTTCCTTAATTTCCTCCACAGGAAAAGCCTCGGGGCTTGGATTGCCTGCCGAGAGAGAAACAACCTCGGGGTCAGCAGCATATTTAAAAATTTCTCTGATAGCAGAGGGTTTCAGAGTTTGAACTCTGTCACTGAATTTATATTCCATTTAAAAACCGCCTTTCATACTTACCTGATAATTTTATCATAATATTACTAAAAGTGCAATATTCCTTTATTTTTAGCCTTCATTAGGTCTAAAAAATTCCCTATTATTGTAAAAAAACAAAAAATATAAGAAAAATTGCCTATTTGTAAACTAAATTAATGCTTTTTCTGTTGTAATTAGATTAGTTTTGTATTATACTATATTACATATAGGCTTTATTAATGAATCAGAGACATAACTTAATATACAAAGGAAGTAAAAGAATGGCTAACAGAAGATATTCTGACAGGCAGAGAAGCTCAAATACATATAGCGATGATTTTTATATCGGAATGTCCTATGAGTACGGTCAGCTTTCCTCTGACAGAAGAAGGAGAGAAAGAGCAAGGAAGCTTGCTGCCAAAAGACGCAGAACAAAAAACAGAATTAAGCTGATTGCATTGGGTGTTGTTACCCTTGTAATTGTTATAAGCCTTGTGGTGGGTATTTGTTCGGGAATAAAGAGCTGTGTCAGCGATGACAGCGGCTTTAAAACTGCAAAGGTTTCTGCCGATGCAAGCAAAAAAGCAAAAAGTAATGTTGCAGGCAAGGCAAATTCAGAAGAGGCTCTGCAATTTGTAAAGGTGCAAATTGAGGACAACAACAAAAAAGGTATGTTCAGCAGTCAGAATGGCGCTGTTTACCTTTGGAATAAGAGCGCTTACGAAATTTTCGGCGCTTCTGCCGACAGAAGCGATATGTATGCAGAGGTTATCAATAAGGCTACAAAGCACCTTGGCGATGACATTAAGGTTTACGCTGCGATGATACCTCTTCATGCAGAGATGAATTTGCCTGAACGCCTGAAGGCAGAGGCAGGTTGCAGCAGTCAGGCTGACAATATTTATAACGCATACAGCAAGTTTGATAAGGCACAGCCTATCAATATATACAATGTGCTTGCAGAGCACAACAAGGAATATTTGTACTTTAATTCCGACCATCATTGGACAGGTCTCGGCGCATACTATGCATATACGGCCTTCTGCGAACAGACAAATCAAAAGCCAATGACAATTTCAGAGGAGGGTACCCACAGTGTAGAGGGCTTTACAGGCTCCTTCCATACCTACGGTACAGGTCTTAAGGACACAGTGAATTACTATGATTTGCCGTATGATACTTCCTGCACACTATACAGCGACCCTGCGTCTGACGGCCAGCCTGCTGATGTCTACTATGCAAATCCTGAAGCAGGAGAAAATACCTACGGTGTGTTTATCAACGGCGACCAGCCCAAGTTTATTATTGACTCTGCCTGTGAGTCAGGCAAAAAGATAGCTGTAATCAAGGAGAGCTTTGGCAACGCTTTTGTGCCTTACCTTTCTGCAAACTACAGCGAGGTACATGTGCTGGATATGAGGTACTGCGGTATTACAAATCTGAAAAAGTATTGTGAAGATAACGAAATTAAAGAGGTTATGTTCATTAACAATATTATGTCTGCCAACTCGGCTGAAAGAATCGAAGATATTGAAAAAATAATCGGCAGATAATTGTAATTTAAAAGGGGAATAAGGAGGTGAATACAATGCTTTCAAAAAAGGTAAAGGTCAATTTGTTTGGGGAACTGTTACAGGGGCTTTACAGCGGATATTGCAGTGATGAGAAAAACAGAAACATCAAGGCTTATGTAATTTCTAAAAAGCCTGTTAATTACTATCTTAACGGACAGGTAATTGCTGTTATTACACCGGAGGGCAGTGACGAAGAAAGGCTTGTAGTTGCACCTGAAAGAGAAATTTATTATGAGCCTGAAATTTTAAATATATTGTCTGCTATAGGCAATCTGAAAGTTAAGAGCATTAACTGCCTTTACGAAAAAAGCTGTGGGGCATTGATATTCTACCGCAATAAGCAGGGTGTTCGTATACTTCTTGTTAAGAACCACAATGGCAGATATTGGAGCTTTCCAAAGGGACATATGGAACTGAATGAAACAGAGGAAGAAACTGCTGTGCGTGAAATTAAGGAAGAAACCAATCTGGATGTTAAGATTATCGACGGTTTCAGAGAGGTGAGCGACTACTGCCCCTTTGGCAATATAAAGAAAAGAGTTGTGTTCTTTTTGGCGCAGGCATTTACCGACGAGGTTGTTGATCAGCCGGAGGAAATTGACAGTCACATTTGGGTGGATATTCAGCAGGCTCGAAAAAATTGCACCTACGAAAATGATTTGCGTGTAATCGACAAGGCTGAATTGCTTATTAACCAAAGTAAATAATGTATTTTAAATAACAAAGGGTGTCGAAAAATTCGACACCCTTTTTAACTTATTAATTAGATTTATCAATGCTGAATTAATTATTATTCCAAAAAACCAAAGTCCTTGTCCTCAAGAAAGTTGTCCATACCCATACAGACAAGCACCTTGTCATATTTTGTTTTTTGGCAGATTTCTTCACTGACAGACCTTTTGTAGTACCTCATATCCACCAGTGTTATTTGTTCAAAATTTTCGCTCAAGAAAGGCGCAAGACAGTGGCTGAAGCTGTCCTTAATAACAAGCAGCTTTCCCTTGCCTTTGTTGTCAGAATTTTTGATTGTGGTAACGGGATTGTTGCCGTTGAGAAATACAGAGTATTTGTCGGCACCCTCAAGCTGTTGTCTGAAGTACATTGTGCTGTATTTTGCAGTGCTTCCGCCCGACGTGATTTCACAGGTAGATTTGTTGCTCCTGTTGTTCCAGATTTCCAGTGTGTCGGCACAGTTCAGCCACAGTGCCGAGGTGTTATAGGTTGTACCGTAAAAGTCCTTGTGTTCCTCCACAGAAAAGGCTCTTTTGTCTTTAGGTTTAATATTCCAATTTTTGCAAAGCTCCTCATAAGCAAGGTATGCGCCTTCTGTTGTCCAGTGGTGGTCGGTTCTGTAGAAAATTTGAACTGTATTTTTGCTATTGCTAAATGTGTTTCTCAAATCAATAAAGCTCATACCGCTTTGGTTGCAACGGCTTTTGATTGTATTAAGATAGCTGTCATCATTATAGTCCTCATGGATATAGGGAAGCTTATCCTCTAAAATAAAGCCTGTTGAGGGAACTATCATTAAAGTTGTGTCTATTCCTGTTTTCTTCTTAAAATCTTCTGTAACAGACAGATTAAGATTAAGACGGCTGTTTTTTGCAGGCTTGTTAATGAGATAACCGTCACTGCACCTATAAACACCGTCACTGCCGTTATTCAGCATTAAAAGGTTGGAATAGCTGTTAATTCCCATAAAGGTATCTCTCATAACCATATGGTCGTTTATGTAATTTTCAAACTTTGTTTCAAAACTGCCATCGGTAAGAGTATCAAGGGAAACATGGGGAAAGCTCTGCAAGTACCTTTTTTCCTTTGGGCTGAAATCACTCTGTGGCAGCACCCAGAACAGTATTCCGAAAATCCCTATAAAGGCAATAAAAATTACCGAAATTATATATTTAGCTTTTTCTGTCATAGCAATTCTCCAATCTACCTAACAATTATATTTCTTTTTTACAGGCAAGTCAATTGGCAGAATGTAATTTTCAGTGGTAAAACGCTAAAAAGGACTGCGATTTTTTGAATCACAGTCCTTTTTGTGTCTATATTTATAATTATTAAAAATTATCTTCTGCCGTTGTGGCGGTTGTTTCTTGGACGTCTTGGCTTTTCGTCAAGGTCATTCTCAGGTGTTAAACCGTCAACCTCAATCAGCACTGCACGTCTTGAAAGGTTAAGTCTGCCCTTATCGTCAATTTCTTCAACCTTAACTCTGATAACATCACCAACGTTAACAACATCAGTTACGTTTTCTGTTCTCTTAACGTCCAGCTTGCTGATGTGGCAAAGACCTTCCATACCCGGCGCAATCTCAATAAATGCGCCAAAGTCCATAATTCTTGTAACCTTACCAACATAGATGGCTCCGATTTCAGGACCGTTTGCAATCATTTCAATAATGAATACAGCCTTCTGACATTTTTCTGTATCAAGACCTGCAACAAATACATTTGCATTTTCGCCGTCCTCTTCAACGTCAACCTTAACTTCACATTCAGCCTGAATTTCCTTGATTACCTTACCGCTTTTACCGATAACCTCTGCAATTTTGTCAGCAGGAATCTGGGTTGTAAACATCTTTGGAGCATAAGGGCTAAGCTCTTCTCTTGGCTGGGCAATAGCTTTGAGCATAACTTCGTCAAGAATATAATTTCTTGCTTCGTGAGTTTTTTCCAGAGCTTCCTTAACCATCTCGGGAAGAAGACCGGAAATCTTAAGGTCCATCTGAATAGCTGTAATGCCATCCTTTGTACCTGCAACCTTAAAGTCCATATCACCGAAGAAGTCTTCAACACCCTGAATGTCAACCATTGTCATCCAACGTTCACCCTCTGTGATAAGACCGCAGGAAATACCTGCAACAGGAGCTTTGATTGGAACACCGGCGTCCATAAGAGCAAGTGTTGAGCCGCAGATTGAGCCTTGTGAGGTTGAGCCGTTGGAAGAGAGAATTTCTGACACAAGTCTGATTGTGTATGGGAATTCATCAACTGACGGAATAACAGGCTTAAGAGCTCTTTCAGCCAGAGCGCCGTGACCTATTTCACGTCTGCCGGGGCCCCTGCTTGGCTTTGTTTCGCCAACAGAGTAGCTTGGGAAGTTGTAGTGGTGAATATATCTCTTTGATTCTTCTTCATCAATACCGTCAAGGTACTGCATTTCGGAAGCCGAACCCAGTGTTGCAATTGTAAGAACCTGAGTTTGTCCTCTTGTAAACATACCTGAACCGTGAACTCTTGGAATAACAGAAACTTCGGAAGCAAGAGGTCTGATATCGTTCATACCTCTGCCGTCAACTCTCTTCTGTTCGTCAAGCAGCCATCTTCTAACGATAGTCTTCTGTGTTTTGTACATACATTCGTCAATCTTTGCTTCCTGTTCAGGATAGATTTCATCAAATTTTGCATGAACAGCGTCGTAGATTGGAAGAAGTCTTTCATCACGAACGTTCTTGTCGTCTGTGTCCATAGCTGCCTTAACGTCAGCTTCTGCAAAGTTGTAGATTGCTTCAAACATTTCGTGGTCAGGGTCGTTTGATGGGTAAGAGAACTTTTCCTTACCGATTTCAGCCTGAATACCTTTGATAAACTCAATAATTGGCTGGTTAGCCTCATGACCTGCCATAATAGCTTTGTACATTGTTTCGTCGTCAACACAGTTTGCCCCTGCTTCAATCATAGCAATTCTTTCTGATGTTGAAGCAACTGTTGTTGCCATATCGGAAACTGCTCTCTGCTCAAGGGTTGGGTTGATTACGATTTCTCCGTCAACAAGACCGACAGAGCAAGAAGATACAGGTCCGTTCCATGGTACATCAGAAATTGAGATTGCAATTGATGTACCAATCATTGCTGCAACTTCAGGTGAGCAATCGGGATCAACAGACATTACTGTACATACAATAGAGCAGTCGTTTCTCATATCCTTTGGGAAAAGAGGACGGATAGGTCTGTCAATTACTCTTGAAGTAAGAATAGCCTTTTCGCTGGGTCTGCCTTCTCTTTTCAGGTATGAGCCTGGGATTTTGCCTACTGAATACATTTTTTCTTCGTAGTCAACAGAAAGAGGGAAGAAGTCTACACCCTCTCTTGGCTTTTCTGATGCTGTGCAAGCAACGTGCACAACTGTCTCGCCGTATCTTACAAGGCAAGCACCGTTGGCAAGCTGTGTCATTTTGCCTGTTTCAACCACAAGTGGTCTGCCGGCAAATTCTGTTTCGAATGTTCTGAACTTGTCAAATACCATTGCTTTGTTCATAATTTTCCTCCTGTATAAATTAAAATATATTTTTACAGGATTTTCGGTTTTAGCAATAAAACCAACATAAAGCAAGAAAGCAATATGCTCGTTTTACCGCTAAAAACTCAAGTAAGGTCTGAAAAATTGCAAACAGGTTTTAGCTTTTTTATCAGAAATTACTTAAAAGGAAAATCCTGTAATTAGTTAGTTAATGATACTTATAATACGCAAAATCAGGGCGAAGGTTGTACTTCGCCCTAAATTTTTTGCTTATTACTTACGAATACCAAGTCTCTTAATGATTGAACGATATCTTTCAATGTCAACCTTTGTAAGATACTGGAGCAGGCTTTTTCTCTGACCAATCATCTTGTAAAGACCACGTCTTGAATGATGATCCTTTGGATGCTGCTGAAGATGAGCAGTAAGGTCTCTGATTCTCTTTGTAAGAAGAGCAATCTGTACTTCAGGAGAACCTGTGTCACCCTCGTGAGTAGCATATTCCTGCATTATAGCTGTCTTTTCTTCTTTTAACATTAGTTTCACCTTTCTTTCATATATATTTGCCATTTTCACAGGTTAAGGAAAAAGGTGTTCCGCAAAGCGGCATACTCCAAAATCCGTGAATGTGGCTCAGACCAACACATTATATCACAATAAAAGCAGTTTGTAAATGACTATTGCAAAAAATTATAACAATTTTTTCAGAATTTCGTTGCGTTCCTCATCTCCCATAGCTCTCATATTAATAAGGCATTGCTGTTCAATTTTTGAAAGATTGTATATTGCTTCCTTTGCATTTGCCTTTGTGGCTATATCTTCCAAAGTTTCTTCACTAAGGGTTGGGAGTAAATCTTCATAAGTTATGCCGAATATTTTAACCAGTTTAAACAGAGTTTCAATTGAAGGTTCTGTTTTACCTGTTTCGTAGTAGGTGTAGGTTGTTCTGTTTATACTCAGTGCATCTGCAATTTGTTGCTGTGTAAGTAAAGAATTAATGCGAAATTGTTTCAGCTTCGCTCCCAACTCGGAATAAGTAGCCATAATATCATTCCTTTCCTTTTTTAATAAGTAAATACAACTAATGTAAAAAAATTGTACTACAATATGATTATATATTGAATAAGCCCAAATGTCTTAAAACTGTGAAAAATAATCACAAAAAATTATTGTAATTTTTATTATATGGTTTTAACAGAAAAATAATCGGTGATTATACAGCAAAATAAAAAAATTTATAAAAAAATATAAAAAGGCTGTGAAAAATAAGAAAAATGTGTTACAATACTTAAGGCGACTGCCTTTGGAAAATACAAATGCTGGTGTAGCTCAGTTGGTAGAGCATCTCACTCGTAATGAGAAGGTCACGTGT
>JAFLUK010000160.1 GCA_022508865.1 Oscillospiraceae bacterium
CAAGCGGAACGATATTCATTATACTTCCTCTATCCCCTTTTGTCAATACCTTTTATTAAACTTTTTTCAAAAAATCTACATTATTTTTACCATAATTTTTAAAACCACAGTAAACATCAGCCTTTTGCTAATTAACCAAATAAAAACTTTTTTCAATACATAATTTAACAACAATATTGTATTAGGTTAGCAGAGGGTATTTTTTTGCATATTATATAGTATATATAGAGAAAATTACAGATTATTTCTGTATTAAAAATATAAGAATTCAAATAATACGTTGGGAAATGTAGAAAAACACCATTTTTACTTGTATCTATTGCACAATAACAGAAGAATTCCATTGTGTATATTTTACAAAGTTAATAAAAAAACAATATTTACTAGTGATTTTTTGTGAGATATGTGATATAATTACTGTACAGAAAAAAATGGAGGTAAGTTCCTATGGGCAGCAAGTATATTATTACTGTAGCCAGACAGTTTGGCAGCGGCGGACGTGAGATTGCAGAAGCACTGGCGAAAGAATTAAATATCAAATTTTATGATAAAGAGCTTATCTCTCTTGCTGCTAAAGAAAGCGGTATGAATCCGGAGGTTTTTGAAAAGATAGACGAACAAGCAACCAACAGTCTTTTATATACCTTATCAATGGGCTTATACAACTTTGGCAACGGATTTTCTGCAATGGGTGATTTACCTGTCAACGATAAACTGTATATCATTCAGCACAAAATGATAAAAAGAATTGCCGACAACGGTCCTTGTGTTATTCTTGGCAGATGTGCCGATTATATTCTTAAGGACAGGTCTGATGTTATTAGTATATTTATTAATGCTGATATGGAATACAGAAAAAAGCACGCTATTGAACATCACAACATTGACAAAAAACGTGCGGAACAAATTATCAGCAAGGCTGATAAAACCCGTGCAAACTACTACAGTTTCTATTCAGGACAAAAATGGGGTCAGGCTAAAAACTACGATTTGTGTATTAACAGAGGAAAAATGAGCCACGAAGACGCAGTAAAGCTAATTAAGACATATGTAAATATCAGGGAAACGTAATTTTACAGTGTCATAAATAAGTCCCTCCTGAATAGGATATATTATATGTTCGAAAAAGGAGGTTTTGGAATTGAAAGATTACTTATTCAAAGTAGAAATTCAGGAAGATATTGATGATTTTATCTTCAGAGACATTGAATGGCAAGAAAGTCAAAGATAATTAAAATAACAGGTATTAGAAATGAATACAAAAATAAAATAAGAGGATGAACAAGACTGATATTGTCAAGTTCATCCTTTTTTGATTGCCCCTAAACGGAACGAGGGCATGACTATAGTAATTATATGAAATTGTTTACTGATTATTACTGATTACAGACAATGGGTCAACATAACTACCGTTGACTCTTACAGAAACGTGGAGATGAATACCATCTTTTTTCTCACTTGGTATCTCCCCTACATTACAGAGAACGTCGCCTTTCTTTACGGTATCGTTAATATTCACCTTTAATTTGTCAATTCCGCTATAATAAATCATAAAGGAACCGCAATCCATAATCACAACCTTGCCCATTCTTTCGTCACTATAGGCATCTGCAATTACACCATTAGCCATTGCAAGAACAGAGTCGCTTTTTTTACAGGCAAAGTCAAGACCTAAATGACTACGATAGTCACCCATAGTTTTGCTGTATACAGCTTCTTCGGAGAAAGCCTTTGTTACCTGTGCATCTTCAATTGGATAAATCAGACTTCCTGTTACCTGCAACATTGTTTGCACTGCCGACATAGTAGTTGAAGTTTTAGGATTTGTTGTTTCTGAAATTGTTGTGCTCTCTGTTGTCTGTTCTGCAGTCGATTCTGTTGTTTCTTCTTCAACAGTCGCAATGGTTGTAGTGTTTTCCACAGTGACACCTGTCATTGCATTGTTAGCCTGAGTAGCATCTACAGTGGTAACAATCTGGTCTTTTTTACCTTTATACTGGGAATAGGATGTATAAGTAGACCACACAGCAAGACCGATAGCTGTTACACAAATTGCCAAGGAAATATAAAAACCAATTTTGCCGCCCCTTGGACTTTTTCTTTTATGGTTATGATTGTTTTTGTACTTATTATAATCTTCCATAAAAACACCTCCGTTAGTATTATTGACGGAGGCGGAAGAAATATACAGTTCCGCAAAATAAATGGAGATGAATAAACAACAAATTGAAAGTTATTTTTTGCAAGATAATATTCAAAAAATAACTATAAAGCAAAAATCCCCATTCACAAGAATGAGGATTTTTTTGGAGGCGTCACCCGGATTTGAACCGGGGAATAAGAGTTTTGCAGACTCCTGCCTTACCTCTTGGCTATGACGCCGCTCACAATATATATTATGAAACATTATAAATAAAAATTACAACAAATAAACATAAAAATAATGAAATAAAAAAACAGCATCCATAAAGTGGACACTGTCTTGATTATGGAGCGGATGACGGGGCTCGAACCCGCTACCTCCACCTTGGCAAGGTGGCGCTCTACCAGATGAGCTACATCCGCAAATTTGGCGACCCGAATCGGGCTCGAACCGACGACCTCTAGCGTGACAGGCTAGCGTTCTAACCAACTGAACTACCGGGCCAAAAATGGTGGGAACAACAGGGCTCGAACCTGTGACCCTCTGCTTGTAAGGCAGATGCTCTCCCAGCTGAG
>JAFLUK010000161.1 GCA_022508865.1 Oscillospiraceae bacterium
ACCTCCTCTTACAGAACGAACATACTTTTCTTCAACATAAATTTTAACAGGATTAAGACCTTCAGGATAATAAGCACCAACAGGGGATGCAATTACAACATAAAGAAGATGTTCTGCAGGATGTACACCAAGGTGTGCGTCAGTAGAAAAGATAAATGGTCTCAGGTAAAGTGATGTACCCTCTGAATGTGGTACCCAATCCTGCTCAACTTCTACAAACTTTTTAAGTGCCTCTACACAAAATTCTTCATCAATCAGCGGAATACAAAGTCTTTCGTTAGAAACATTAAGTCTTGCCATATTTTTGTCAGGTCTGAAAAGATTTATTCCACCATTAACATTTCTGTAAGCCTTTAAACCTTCAAAAACTTCCTGACCATAATGGAGAACCATAGCAGATGGGTCAAGCTCAATTGGACCATAAGGAACAATTCTGGGATTATGCCAACCTTCTCCTTCATCATAATTCATAAGGAACATATGGTCAGTAAAAATACGACCAAATCCTAAGTTGCTTTCGTCAGCAGGTTTAGCCTTAGGATTTTTAGTAAGTTCAATTTTAATTTCTTCCATTTTAATACGACCTTTCCATTTTGAACTCTAACTAATATTTTATCACAAATTATTTATGTGTCAATATCTATTATTTTTTTAATAATTTATAGTCTCTATAAAAGATTTTTATTACTAGCATAAAATATTATCCAAATAAAAAACACACCCTGATTTTATATAAAATCAGGGTGTTCTTATATAAATTCATTCAATTAGTGCTTTCATATCATCAGGGATGGGGCAAAAAATGTCTATGTTTTTTTCAGTAATAGGATGAGTAAAAACTACTCTTGAACAGTGCAGCGCCTGACGGCTAATTTCTGTATGATTACCCCCGTACAGCTCATCCCCTGCAAGAGGATACCCAAGATAACTCATATGACAGCGTATTTGGTGAGTTCTTCCTGTTTCTAAAGTACAGAGTATTTTTGTGTATTTATCTGTACTTTTAATAACCGAATAATGCGTAACGGCAGGCTTGCCCATTGGGTTTACCTCCCTGACCATTTTACTGTCACTTTTCAGCATAATATTCTTATTTACAGTACCACACTTTGTAATAATACCAACACAAATCGCAGTGTATTCCTTGTATAGATTTTTCAGTTTAGAAGCAGTGTATCTGTCCTTTGTAATCACAACAAGTCCTGATGTATCTCTGTCAATTCTGTTAATGGCTCTAAAGGTGTAATTCTCCCCTTTATTTAAGGAGTAATATCGGACAAAATTTGCAAGGGTATCAGTTTGGTGATTTTTAGTGGGATGAACAGGCGTCATACTGGGTTTGTTGACAATCAGCAAATAGTCATCCTCATAGATAATATCAAGGGTACCCTCTATAGGTGTAATTTCGTTATTGTCCACAGGTATTTTTACTTTGATAATATCGCCGCTGTAAACCCTATCAATTGTTCTTACAAGTTGATTATCCTTTGTAATACCCATATGTGTGCGTACAAGCTTTGTTATCATTCTAGCCGAGATATTGCAATGCTTTTTCAAAAATTCTTTGCACGTAGTATTATTAAAGTTGTCAGGTACTGTGAAAGTTAAGTATTTATCCATTATTAACCAAATAAATGCAGTGATTTTGCAACAAAAATAAATAAAATCATTTCAACTATGAATATAAAAGGAAGTCCCACCATAAAAATAGAGTGTCTGGTTTTATGGTGGATAAGCTTCATTGTTATGTACATTGCGGCTGAACCACCCAACAAGCCTATAAAGAGCAAAGTATTTTCGCTTATTCTTCTTTTTCTGGTTTTACTTGCCATTTTGTCATAGGAAGTAAAAATATATGCAATTAAATTTATTATGATTAAATAAATTACAAAAATATATGTAAACAAAAAAATCACCTCTGGGGATGTTGTATTTGAAAATAAAGGTTTTTCTGGGTTTTGTATCTTTAAGTTTGCTGTTTACTATAATCTATTTGAATTGTCAGGACAATGACTTTTCATTGCCTGTAATTAATACACAAAAGACAAAGAGTAGCAGCAAGGTTATATCTGTTAAGAATACTAAAAAGATAAATAATGTCACAATGAAGGGTCTGTGGATTACCTATATGGAACTGGATATGTCAGATACAGACTACAGCTATTCTGCATTTAAAGATAAATTTGATAAAATTGTTAAAAATGCTAAAAGTTTTGGTTTTAATACTCTGATTGTTCAGGTAAGACCTTTTTCAGATGCACTATATAACTCAAAGTACTTTCCCTATTCTCACATCATAAGCGGTGAGCAAGGAAAAAATCCAGGCTATGATCCACTGAAGTATATGTGTAGCAAATGTCATAAAACAGGACTTGCAATCCATGCATGGATAAACCCATACAGAATAGCAACCAATAATACACCAAACTACCTATCAAATGATAATCCTTACATAAAAAACAATTCATTAGGTAAAAAATTAAGTAGTGGGATTTATTATAAACCATCAATAAAAAAGGTGCAAGATTTAATCGTGGATGGTGTAAAAGAAATTGTCACTAATTATGATGTTGATGGTATTCAATTTGATGACTACTTCTACCCTACTAAATCAAAAAGCTTTGATAAAGAGGAATATAACAGCTACACAAAAGCACAAAATAATAAGTGCCTTAACTTGTCGGAATGGAGAAAAAACAATGTAAA
>JAFLUK010000162.1 GCA_022508865.1 Oscillospiraceae bacterium
TAATCTATCGTACTCATCATCTGTTATATGGAGCATTGAGCCGTGGCGTGGGCGCAGGTGGTCAAGCGAAAAATCATCAACCTTTTTAAAATTAATCATATCCGTTGTTTCCTGCATAAAGTATCCGCCTGCTCTGAACTGGTCAGCAATCATAACGTATTTATCACTGCCGAGTATTTTATAAATACAGTTGCCTTCAAGTGCAGTATCTGCAACTGATACCTTGTTATCATCAGGCTCAAGGTAAGGACCCGACGGCTTATCGGCAACAACATAGCAGATTGCCTCTTTTTTGCCGTCTGCCTCGTAAAGATAATATTTTCCGTTTACTTCAACTATGTCTGCATCGATTGCGGACATTTTGCTTTTTGGATTAAACAAAACAGCAGGTCTGGTTGTAAGTGTCTTAAAATCCTTTGTATATGCGTACCAGATGATAGTATCTAAATCATCGTCAGTATTGTTATGGCTCCAGTAAATCATATATTCATTTTTAAATTTGTCAAAAATCACCTGTGGTGCCCACACTCTGTCGGCATTCTTAGTTTCCTCAAACTGAGAAAAGTCAATAATCCTTTCATTTTCCCAATTGATTAAATCCTTGCTGTCCCAGACAATCATTGAATTATTACTGCACCAGCCGTCGTAGCATCTCATATCCGTTGCAATGATGTGAAAAATGCCTTCTTCATCTCTGAAGATAAAAGGGTCTCTGCAGCACTTTTTGCCAAGAGTCTGGTTTATAATTTTTTCATTACCGTTAAGGGTATTGAAATGATATCCGTCATCTGACACTGCAAAATGTACGCTTTCGTTTTCAGGCTCGTTGCCTGTAAAGTAACAGAATAAATATTTTGTAAGCATATAAATCCTCCAAGTACAATTTTATTTATTATAGAATAATGAAGAATTACAGTCAACACTTTTATAATAGTCATGATTTATAACAAATATATAAATTTTATATAAATTTTTAAAATATTCTTATAAATCATAGTGCAATTTGACAACAGATATGTTATAATTATATAGATAAATAAAAAAGGGGAAAATTTTATGCCTAGCAAAGAAAACTCAAAGGTAAAAGCATTATTTACCGACATCAAAACGCATTGGAAAACGCCGGCACCGGGCAAGTATGTTCCGTACAAGGAGTATCTGAACATATTTATAGGTTCCGGAAGTAACTATGCGGGTTCAAAAACCTTGGAGTACATAGGATTTGCTGCGAGCTGTTATTTGATGATGTATCATTACAAGCTCCCATATCTTACATTCTCCATTATCGCACTCATTAATATGCCACTCAATTACATTTGGACGTTGATTGGCTGGGTTATCAACGATAACCTTGGATTTTTACCAAAGCGTACTGAACGAAAGTTTAATACGCTGTACCTGTTTTTGATTGCCGCAGGTCTGGGAATGATATTTGGAGATTTTTCAGCATTCCTTGATCCATCAAACAAGCTTGTTGCATATCTCAACGGCCTTGAGGGCATCAGCGCTGCATCGGCAATTAAAATATTCGGTACCCATATCCTTTGGAACGGATGGGCCGGCGCCCGTAATATCTTCTGGCGTAAAAAGCTTGTGCCGAAATTCGGTAGATACAAGTACAGCCTTTATTGCGACACCATTCCGAAAACCATTATGGTTTGGCTCATCGGTTGGTTACCTTTCTACACAACCATCACAGTAGTTGAAACAAGAGTTTGGGTTGCAAACCTTTTATTTGCTTGCTATAACATTTTTGGCTTTGCAAACAACCTTGAAACCTGTGCTCAGAACTGTTCACCAAATGTTCGTGAAAGAATCTTTGTAAGAACATGGCCTATCAAGCTCTCTCACCTTATGCAATCAATTATTGCTATCATTCTTCCTGCAATTATTGACAAATGTAAGGATGACTGGGCAGATATTGCAGTATTCAAATGGATTATTCCTATCACATTCACTGTTTTCTCAATACTGACCTTGGTATTTGCCGGAAGTATTAAGGAAAGAATTCCGCAGCCGCCTCTTGAAAAGAAGGTTAAAATCAGCTTCTGGGACGGTATGTTCGGTGTAATGCGTAATAAGTACAAGTGGATTCAAACCATTGTTGGTCTTTTGGACTCACTGGGTAACGGTATGCTTGCCTTCACAACTGTTCTTTACCTTTACACCTTCCGACTAAGCGGTCTTTCGTACAGCTTGATTGTCGCCCTGGTATCCTTTGCGGGAACACCGCCTGATTTCTTCACACCTTACTTTATTAAGAGATTTTCGTATAAGCAGATTATGATATTCTTCCAGCTTTCAAGGGCAGTATGCTACAGCATTATCGTCTGCTGTTACCTCTTCTGCGGAGAAAATCTCATACTCTGCGGTACACTTTCTGTTATCATGCTGTTTATCACGGAAATGTTCCAGACTGTTCCAAAATCAATCGGACACGATATGGATGTTCGTATAAACGACTATCAGATGTATCTGTCAGGTGAAAGACTTGAAAGCTTTTCAGGTGTATTCGGCTGGTTTACCGGTCCTATCACATCATTCGTAGGTCTTATTATTCCTATCCTGCTTTTGGGCTACGGCTTTAACAGTAACTGGGATGTACTCTTTATTGATGCCTCAAGAATTAAAATTATTGTAATACCTATTCTCTTTGATATAGCCGGTTATATTCTGA
>JAFLUK010000163.1 GCA_022508865.1 Oscillospiraceae bacterium
AGGCAGGCAAGGAGCAGTACCTTGTACCATACCTTATGAGTTCACACCCCGGCTCAACACTTAAGGATGCAGTGGAACTTGCCTTGTTCCTGAAAAAAGAGCATATTCGCCCTGAACAGGTGCAGGATTTTTATCCCACCCCCGGTACAATAAGCACAGCAATGTTCTACACAGAGCTAGACCCATACACTTTAGAGCCTGTGTATGTGCCCAAAACTATGAAAGAAAAGAAAATGCAAAGGGCGCTTTTGCAGTATTTTAATCCTAAAAACAAGGAACTTGTTGTTGAAGCATTGAGAAAAGCAGGAAGAAATGACCTTATAGGCACAGGAAAACATTGCCTTGTTAATATTCCTGCAAGTGAAAAAAATGTCTTAAATAATAAAAATTCCAAAAACATTAAATCAAAATCACAAAGAAACAACAAAAACAGAAGAAGTGTAAAGAAACACCCAAACAACCACAACAGGCATAAGCATTGATATTATGTAAAGTTGTTTGTATAAATTTCTTTACAATAAATATTTTTTTTGATATACTGAAGTTGTTGAGAAAATTATGAAGAAACAGAGGAAAAAGAAATGGGAGTATACGAAGAATTAGTAGAAAGAGATTTGATTGCGCAGGTTACTGATGAAGAAGAAATCAGAGAGCTTGTAAACAGCGGAAAGGCTGTATTCTATATTGGTTTTGACCCAACTGCAGACAGTCTTCATGTAGGACACTTTATGGCGCTTTGTCTTATGAAGCGTCTGCAAATGGCTGGTAACAAGCCGATTGCCCTTATCGGCGGCGGTACTGCAATGATTGGCGACCCATCAGGCAGAACAGATATGCGTCAGATGATGACACAGGAAACAATTCAGCATAATGTTGATTGCTTCAAAAAGCAGATGAGCCGTTTTATAGATTTTTCAGAGGATAAAGCTCTTCTTGTTAACAATGCAGATTGGCTTACCAGTCTTAACTATATTGATGTTTTAAGAGAAGTTGGAGCACATTTCAGTGTTAACAGAATGCTTACAGCAGAATGTTATAAGCAGAGAATGGAAAAGGGCCTCAGCTTTTTGGAATTTAACTATATGATTATGCAGTCATATGACTTCTATGCATTGTACCAGAAGTACGGCTGTAATATGCAGTTTGGAGGCGACGACCAGTGGAGCAATATGCTGGGCGGTACGGAGCTTATCAGAAGAAAGCTTGGTAAGGATGCATATGCAATGACAATCAATCTTCTCCTTAATTCAGAGGGTAAGAAGATGGGAAAAACCCAGTCGGGTGCAGTTTGGCTTTCTGCCGAAAAGACAAGCCCCTACGAATTTTACCAATATTGGAGAAATGTTGACGATAGTGATGTTATCAAATGTCTGAAAATGCTTACATTCCTGCCTCTTGAAGAAATTGCCCGTCTTGCAAAACTTGAGGGAGCAGAAATTAATAAGGCAAAGGAAGTTCTTGCTTTTGAGGTTACAAAGCTTATCCACGGAGAAGAGGAAGCTGTAAAGGCACAGAACAGTGCGAGAGCACTCTTTGGTGCAGGTGCAACAGACGAAAATATGCCGTCAACAGACCTTACAAAGGATGAACTTGGAGAAAGCATTTCAATACTTGACCTGATGATTAAGTGTGGACTTATCTCAAGCAAGGGAGAGGGAAGACGTCTTATCACTCAAGGCGGCGTATCTGTAAATGACAGCAAGGTTACAGATGTGTTCCTGCCAATTAGTGAAAATGACTTTAATAATAACGAGCTTGTTATTAAAAAGGGCAAGAAGGTATATCACAAAGTAAATTTGTGCTGATAGAGATAGTTCTTTCAGTATAAAAATATAAATGGGTTGGTGTTAAAAATGAAAAAAATGTTTTCCGAATTCAAAGAATTTGTAATGCGTGGCAATGTTCTTGATTTGGCTGTAGCTGTTATTATCGGCGGAGCATTTCAGGCAATTGTAAGTTCTCTTTGCGACGATGTGATTACACCTGTAATTCAGCTGATTATCAGTAAATGCATTGGTGTAGACTCCATTGACGAAATGACAAAGGTTCTCAACGTAGGTACAATTCAGTTTGGAAGCTTCATCTCTGCTATTCTTAATTTCCTGATTATGGCGCTGATTATTTTCCTTATTGTAAAGGCAATTAACAAGGTTATGAATGTTAAGAAAAAGGAAGAGCAGCCTGCAGAGCCTACAACAAAGGTTTGTCCTTTCTGTCAGAGTGAAATCAGTATCAAGGCTGTTAAGTGTCCTCATTGTACTTCAGACCAGCCTGAACCTGAAGAAGAGGAAGAAAAGTAATACATATTACATAAGCTAACTCCTAGGGCGAAATGCACAAGTAATATTAAAACGAATAATGATAAAACCCCTTATGGTAGAATGAAACAAACTACCATAAGGGGTTTTTGTATTGTACTAACAATTAAGAGCAGTCCAAAATAAAGAAAATGTTTGAATATTCAGCTTAAAATATTACAATTTGTTACAAAATCATGGGAAAAATATTATAAATACGGTGTAGCGAACATTATTTATGCATAGTATACATTGATATACACTGCAAATTATTAAAATATTACAATAAATTAGCTTATAATGTAAATAATAATGCCTAAAATCTATTAAAATACTTGTGCATTAT
>JAFLUK010000164.1 GCA_022508865.1 Oscillospiraceae bacterium
AGGCTTAACAGGAATTGTCTTGTAACGGATATCAAACTCTTCTTCGTCTTCTATTTCTTCTTCAGGTACAAACATTGAGAAGTCGGCTATGTTATCTCTTAACTTGCGAGAAATTCTTGTTTTGTTCTTTCTCAACTGTCTGCCAAGGATGTCAACAACCTTATCAAGAGCATCGTTCATTTCATCCTGTGTGTCCTCTGCTCTGAAAATAATTCCGTTGTCTGTCACTGTAACTTCTACTGTCTGACGATTTTTATACAAGGTTACAACTACAGAAACAACTGCATCCTCCGAAAATATCTTCTGAAACTTTGCAAGCTTTTTTTCGCAAAGCTCCTTAAAATTATCCTTAAGATTTACTTTACGGGCTGTGTAGGTGATTTTCATTAAAATTCCCCCAATATAATTTATTTATTCCTGCCGCCTCTACGTGAGTAGCCGCGGCTTTCATTTCCACGTTTAAGGTCAGAAAATTTATCCTCCGAGGTCTTTTTGAATCTATTCATCATATCTTCAAAGGAATCATTGTCACTCTTTGAATTTTCCCACTGAAAATCTCCCGGTGACTTAACCTCAGGTGCAGGTACATAAGGCTTACGCTGACGCTTCTGCTTTGGTTTTGGAGCAGGCTTTTCAAGGTTTGCTTTTATAGACAAAGATATTTTTTCGTCCTCTACTGACATAACCTTTACGGTGACCTCGTCGCCAACCTTAATTACATCATTAATATCATTTACAAATTCATGAGAAATTTCCGAAATATGAACCATTCCTGATTTTCCCTGTGGCAGAGCAACAAAAGCCCCAAACTTCATTACCCCTGTTACCTTGCCTGTTAATACACTACCAACTTCCAGTGACATACATTACCCCTTGATTTGTACCATTTCATCAGTCACCTGATATATTTACGAATACCCTTTCTCCTCTGTGAAGATAACCATCTTCCTTAGCTTTTTCTTCTATATAATTTTTATTATCCTCATCGGACAAATTATATATATTATTAATTTCATCATTTTTCAGTTCTTGAACTGAAATTTTTTCGTTGAGAGCATCAAGTTCTGCCTGTCTTGACTCTATTTTGCTGTGTTGTGATACAAGAGAAAAGACTGCATATGCGGCAAAAACACCGATTGCTACATAAAGGAGAATAAATCGTTTACCGCGTTTTTTCCTATTTACAGTAACTTCTTCAAGCGGCGAGTCTGTTACTGCGTCCTCCAATACATCCTCTGCAACCATATCATCTATAATGATATCTTCAGCTTTAAGTATTTTTTGTCTTTTTTTCATTTCTTTTTCCTTTTTTTCTAAAATAAGTACAGAGTAATTTCTTTCTTATCTTACCTAAATTATACACTAAAAGGGCAAATAATTTCAATACTTTTGTTGTAACTTTTTTAAATATAAGAAACATTTTTCTGACAAATTTACTAAATACAGAAAATATTTTGCAAATAAACAGAGTAGTGAATCTCCCGACAGTTAACTTAAGGAATAAAAAAGATAAAATCATACCAAAAATCATATATATTCTGGTTTCGCCAAAGTTGTATGCAAGAGAAAATGTAAACACAAAAAGTGCGGATATTACCATAAAGAAAATATCTGCTGTTACTGACACCCACATTTTATTTTTATTAATATATCTTACAGCTCGCAGTATATCATAAACGGCATATATCATCACTCCCCACAAAAGGGACCACAAAAAAACAACAGGGTGAAAGGTTTGATACAGTCCCATTTATCGCAGCAGCCTTCTGATAAAGCCTTTGTCGGTGGTTTCTTTGATGTATTGCAGGGAATTCACCTTGCCGTCCATATCCACGTGTCCGCTTTCTAAATCCAGCTTATTTATATGAAGTGTTTCTCCCTTGATGATAAGCGAGGAGCTTTCCAGAGTTAGTACAACACTTTCCTCGGTAAATGCATTTACATCTTTTACACCTGTTACAGATAAGAATTTTCTGTCCTTCATAATTATTTGATTTTCAGACATAATAAGCCCCCATATATTTTTGTAAATTATATGGGGCAAATTAAGCATTTATGAATGATAGTAAAACTAAATGGGCTTATAAAGAGTGGCGGCATCCTCTTTGCGAACAGTTTCCTTGACAGACACAACCTGAACGGAAACTACCCTTTCACCAAGTGTTATGTCTATTCTGTCGCCTTCTTTTACCTTTGCAGATGCCCTTGCCACATTGCCGTTTACACAGACCTTGCCTGCATCACAAGCCTCATTTGCAACTGTTCTTCGTTTGATAATTCTGCTAACCTTTAAATATTTATCAAGTCTCATATTATACTCCAATCGAGTAATTACTATAAATAAACAAAAGGCTGACATAGAAGTCAGCCCAAAGTTCATTATAGTAATTATATTATATTACTTATTTACAGTGTCCTTAAAAGCTTTACCTGCCTTAAATGCAGGAACCTTTGATGCAGGAATTTCAATCTTTGCATTTGTTCTTGGGTCACAACCCATTCTTGCATTTCTCTGACGCTGTTCAAATGTACCAAAACCAACAATCTGAATCTTTTCGCCTGCTGCAACTGACTCAACAATTGTATCAATTGTAGCTGCAAGTGCTGTTTCAGCATCTTTCTTTGT
>JAFLUK010000165.1 GCA_022508865.1 Oscillospiraceae bacterium
GCTAAAGACATAAGAATAGCCTTGCCGCCTTCGTCAAGAGGTATTTTTCCGCTGCTGCCGTTGAGAGAAAACACATAATCACATATTCTTGAAAAACCCAAAACTTTTATTTTGAGACTTTCCATAGGCCCCAAAATATCTAAAAAAGTTTTTTCAGTTTCAAATGAGCTTTGGTCAGGTACAATAAGGAGAATTTTTTCTTCCCCTTTTTTTACCATTTCAACAAGCATATTTACAATATAGGTGCTTTTACCTGTACCGCTGTCGCCCTTTATTATATTTAGCATAACTATCACCCAAATATATATTATAACATTGGAAGTACTGATATTGGTACTTCGTTAATATTTAAAATAAGATTTTAGCTTTTCAATCCATTCGACAATCTGAAACTTAATTTTGTAGCCGCTATTATCACTGATAAGCTCTTTGTCGTTGTCTGTTAGCGTGCTATTCTGCAAATCCGTACTCTCTCCAAGACAAAAGGAAGGGTACATTACACACCACCAGTTATGACCCTCTCCCTTGCCTATAGTTATTCGAAGTGCATCATATGTGCCTGACGGAATTGTATAGTCACCGTAAGTTCTTGTATTAAAGAACATTCTTGTAATTTTCCCATTTACCTTATAGCTGTAGCCAAGTCTTTTTACTTCTTCATTTGCAACAGAAAGAATATTATCAAGATTGTCCTTTGTAATTTTTATTGTTTCGGACTTTGTTGCTGATGCCTTATATAAATTCTTTGTATAGTCAAGAATTTTATCCCTGACCTTAAGCTTTAACTCCTGGTCGCTTTCACTGTCTGAATTTGCAAGAATGTGCAGTCTGAACAGCTCACTGCTGATATTTTCACACTGGGATGTAAATGGTATCATACTAAAGAGAAATGTCAGCACAATACCGATTATAAGTGATTTAGTAATTATTTTCATAAACAAAAACCTGCCCTTCACAAAGAATATGGACAGGTTAATAGATTTTATTCAAATAATTTAATTTAGGATAACCTCGCAACCAATTTTGATAGGTTGACAAAGGAAGGTTTGGTTATACTGCTTTTTTAATGATTCTACGCATTTTACAGCGTGATTTTCCTTGCTGAAAACACCAAAAACGGCAGAGCCGGAGCCGCTCATACAAGCACCCTTTGCCTTGTTGTCATACATAAATTTTTTAATGTTGTTAACTTCCTCAATATCCATAAACACGTCAAAATCGTTATACATTGATGTGACAACTGAATTAAGGCTCCTCATATAAATACCCTTAATTACCTCGTCTGAATATTTAAACTGCTTAACCCCTGCAGCATCAATAGCATCATAGGCTTCCTTTGTAGAAATATTTATATCAGGCTTGCAGATAACCATATAGCAATCAGGCATAGAGTGAAGCTTCTCCATATCTGTACCGATTCCTGTTGCAAGCTGGGTACCGCCATTAATAAAGAACGGAACATCTGCACCGATATAGGAACAAATATCCTCCATATCCTTGTCCTTAAGATGTGTGTTAAAAAGAGCATTAAGACCCATAATAACAGCAGCACCGTCAGAGCTTCCGCCCCCTAAACCTGCCTGTGACGGGATAACCTTATCAATGTGAATATTAATGCCGGGATTTTCTGTCCTTGTCTTGGCAAAAAAGCTTTCGGCAGCCTTGTAGGCAATATTTGTTTTGTCGCATGGCACAGAGGAATTATTGCAGGAAATGGCAATTTCCTTGCTGTCGTTTGTTGTTATTGTTATTGTATCGTATAGAGAAACTGCCTGCAAAACAAGACTCACGGAATGATAGCCATCGGGACGTCTGCCAAGAACATCAATTGCAAGATTAACTTTTGCAGGTGCTTTTACTTTGATTTCCATATTATTCTCCGATTATTAAGCGAACAAATTAACAACGGTAATTTCACTATATTTAATCACCATTTTTTAACTCATCTAAAAAGTCCTTAATTCTCCTCATTGCCTCGGCAATATTTGAAAGGGAATTGCAATAAGATACTCTGATAAAGCCCTCGCCGCTTTCTCCAAAGGCATCTCCGGGTACAACTGCAACATGCTTCTTTAAAATAAGCTGTGTAGAAAATTCTTCAGATGTAAGGCCTGTACTTTTTATACAGGGGAAGCAATAAAATGCACCCTTTGGCTCAAAGCATGGCAAACCCAGCTTTTGGAAAGAGCCTACAATAAAGTGCTTTCGCATTTTGTATTCATGCTTCATCTTTTCGATATCATCATCACCGTGCTTTAGGGCTTCAATTGCGGCATACTGGGCAGTAGTTGGCGAGCTCATAATACAGAATTGATGCAGCTTTGTCATTTGAGAAATAATTTCCTCGGGACCCAAAGCATAGCCAAGACGCCAGCCTGTCATTGCATAGGATTTGCTGAATCCGTTTACAACAACCGTCCTATCGTACATACCGTCAATGGATGCAATTGATACGTGCTTTGTTTCTGTATATGTAAGCTCGGCATAAATCTCGTCGGAAAGCACAAGTATATCATGCTTTTTAATGATTTCCGCAATTTTTTCCAAATCCTCTTTTTCCATAATTCCACCTGTGGGATTATTGGGATAAGGAAGAATCAGCAGCTTGGTTTTGTCTGTAATT
>JAFLUK010000166.1 GCA_022508865.1 Oscillospiraceae bacterium
CACGGTGCAATACTACCCGGTGTGGGTTCTTTTGGCGACACTGTAAATACAATGGAAAGCTATGGTGTTAAGGATACTGTTATTGAATACATAAAGACAGGCAAGCCTTTTTTGGGAATTTGTCTTGGCTTACAGCTATTATTTCCCGAAAGTGAAGAAAGCCCGGGTGTTAAGGGACTTTCTGTTTTTGAAGGTACAATTAAGAAAATTCCAAATCAAAACGGAACGCTGAAAATTCCTCATATGGGATGGAACAGTCTTTGCATTAAGAAAAAGGAAGGAATCTTCAAGGGTATTGAGGGTAACCCATATGTTTATTTTGTACATTCCTACTATCTTGATGCAAAGGACAAGGATATAGTTGCCGCAACCACAAGCTATGGAGTAGAAATTGATGCGGCTGTAGAAAAGGATAATGTTATTGCAACCCAGTTCCACCCGGAAAAAAGCGGTGAAATAGGACTAAAGATTTTGAAGAATTTTGTGGAGATGATTAAGTAATGTACGCAAAGAGAATTATCCCCTGTCTTGATGTTAAAAACGGCAGAGTTGTTAAGGGTATGAGCTTTGTTAATCTCATAGATGCAGGTAATCCTGTTGAAGCGGCTATTCAGTACGACAAAGAAGGCGCTGACGAGCTTGTACTGCTGGATATAACCGCTACAAGCGACGGAAGAGATACAATGGTGGATATTGTTGAAAAGGTTGCAAATTCAATATTTATCCCCTTTACTGTTGGCGGCGGCATAAGAAGTGTTGATGATTTTAACACAATGCTCCGAGCAGGTGCCGACAAGGTATCTGTAAATTCTGCAGCAGTAAAAAGGCCTGAACTTATTAATGAGGCTTCCTATAAATTTGGTGCACAGTGCGTTGTGGTGGCAATTGACGCTAAAAGAAACGGTGACTCCTGGGAAGTTTACACAGCGGGCGGACGCATTCCAATGGGCATTGATGCCGTTGAATGGGCTGTTGAGGCTGAAAGACGCGGCGCAGGTGAGCTTCTTGTAACAAGTATGGACGAGGACGGTCAAAAACAGGGATATGATTTGGGACTTACCAAGGCAATATCCGAAAGAGTGAATATTCCTGTGATAGCATCCGGCGGTGCAGGAGCATATGAGCACTTTTATGATGCGTTTACCCTTGGAAAGGCAGATGCTGTTCTTGCCGCTTCCCTATTTCATTTTGGTGAAATACCTATTCCAAAGCTAAAAGAATATTTAAAAACTAAAAACATTTCTGTAAGATTATAATTAAAAATAAAAAACAACAGGAGCAGTTCACATAAGTGTTCTGCTCCTGTTTTATTAATGATTAAATTGCTACAAACTTAAAGCCGTTTGCCTTTGCATATTTCTGTGCAGCCGAGCCTTTTGCTCCCTTAACAGTGAAACCTTGCACCTTATCAAATACACCAATATAATCATCATAGGTGTATCCAAATGCCTTTTTGCCGATTGTTTTTACTGTCTTTGGAATTGTAACCGTTTTCAACTTTGGACAATTTAAGAATTCTTTTTCTGCAATTGTCTTTACTTTTTTGGGAATGGTAAGTGTATTAAGTTTTGTACAGCCATTGAACATTTCACTTACTGCAACTGTTGGAGCTGTCAGCTTTTTTAAGCTAGTCAAATTATTGAATACAGCCTTGCCAATCTGTAAATTTTTGTTTGCATCTATGGTTAAGCTATTAACACTCTTGCAGTCATAAAATGCAGAATTGTTGATTTTTGTAACATTCTTTAGAATTACAACTTTTTTCAGCTTTTTACAGTTATAAAAAGCTCTGGATTCAATTGTTTTAAGGTTTTTGTTAAATGTAATTTTTTCAAGATATTTATTATTTTCAAAAGCTGATTTTTCTATTTTTGTAACTGCTGTTGACAGGGTATAGCTTTTATCAGTCTTTGCCTGAGGGTAAAGAACAAGGGTTGTTCCTGCCTTATTATAAAGGACACCTTTTACTGATTTGTAGCTTTCATTGCTATCTGACACCTTGATTTCTGCTAAAGAAGAATAACGACCAAGTGAATTTCTTGTATCAAATATAGAGTTAACACTCTTACCAATTGTTAGACTCTTTAGGGTATACGGCAAAGCATCAACACCTACATCTGTTACATGAGATGGAACTGTGTAGCTTGTCATACTGCTACAGCCGGTAAAGGCATTAGCTGGAATATAAGTAACATTTTTTCCAATGACAATATCCTTGAGGTTATGACAATTCATAAATACATTAACACCCAACTTTTTTACTGTGTCGGGAATTTTTACATATACAACACTGTCATTACCGGCAAAAGCATTTGCTCCGATTTCTGTAACTGTAATACCATCCAATATTGATGGTATTGTAAATACTTCTTCGCTGCCATTGTACTTTGTAATTGTTACTGTGCCATCGACCTTAACTTCGTATGAATAGTCGCCACTTGTTAATGTTTCTGCACCTGCTGTTGTGGGTATAATAAGTATCGATAACATCATCACCAATGTGAGTGTTAATGATAATAATTTTTTCATAATAACACCTTCATACTATTTGTGTATAAAATTCTATATTCTCCCGTTCAAAGAACAGGCAATAATTTGTATATGTTTT